>JAFRCB010000329.1 GCA_017404585.1 Lachnospiraceae bacterium | reverse complement strand
TATATAAGTTAAGATTAGCATAAATACATTAAAAAGTAAATATAATTCGTACCGTGAACTTATATGCGTAGAGCAGAGTCATAGCGGCCTTATAAATGCAGAATATGGCTTCTGATCGGATGAATTTCAGTAGCATTTTTACATAAAAATATGTAAGATTAAAAAAGGATGGATTATACAGCCCGGAGTATCCGGGAGCACAGGCAGGACCCTGATGCATCAGACCACCGCAGGAACACAGTTTCGGGACAAGGAAAATATTATGTACAAAATTATTGCAAGTGATCTGGATGAAACTTTACTTAACAGAGACACGCGCCGGGTAAGCGCACGAAATCTTGAAGCTATTCGCAGGGCGTCGGAAATGGGCGTCAAGTTCGTGCCGGCGAGCGGCCGCGGATACGCGACAATTCAGGGGACCCTGGAGGAACTCGGGCTCAGGGATAAAGAGAATGAGTACATCATCTCTTTTAACGGCGGAGCAATCACGGAAAATAAGAATAACAGACGGCTCTTCTTCAAGGGAATCACTTATGAGAAAATGAAGATGATCTTTGACGCCGGCCTTGGCTATGATGTATGTACTCACATCTACACGGATGACACGGTCTACATCTATAACATCAACGAGGGCGAGGAAAAGTTCCTGTGGCACCGTATGGATTATGTTCCGATCAGGAAAGAGGAGATACAAATGCTGGCTGACAAGCCGCTGGCCAAAATCCTCTTCCAGAATACGGATGTCAGTTATCTTGAAAAGATTGCGAAGGATCTGGAACCGATCACCGGCGACACGTTCGTCAGCTATTCGTCGAACCGTTATGTTGAGTTCAATCAGCAGGGAGTCAATAAGGGCCAGGGGCTTCTCAGCCTGGCTGAGATTCTCGGAGTGGACCCAAAAGATACGATTGCGATCGGTGACAATAACAATGATCTCACAATGATTCAGGCGGCGGGCCTTGGCTGCTGCGTAAGCAACGCTACGGAAGCGGTCAAGAAGAACAGCGACTACATCGCCGAGGCAGATTGTGACGAGGGCGGCGTCGCGGAGATCATCGAAAAATTTGTACTGCAATAGAAGATGGCCGGTTTCTCACTGCGCAGGAACCGGCTTTGTTATGGATATGCAACAGAGAGTGAGGATTATTCTATGAAGAAAGAACATCTTGTCATCGGCATCTGCGCCCACGTTGATGCGGGAAAGACCACGCTGTCGGAAGGTCTTCTCTATCTTGGCGGCAGCATTCGCAAGATCGGCCGGGTCGATGACAGGGACGCTTTTCTTGATACAGATGAGATGGAGAGGGCGCGCGGCATCACGATCTTCTCAAAGCAGGCTCAATTCACCTCGCAGTCGGCGGAGGGAAATGAGCGCACTTACATGCTTCTCGATACGCCGGGCCACGCGGATTTCTCACCGGAGATGGAGCGCACGCTGCAGGTACTCGACCTCGCGGTGTTGGTCATCAGCGCGGCGGACGGCGTGAACGCCCAGGTGCGGACGCTGTGGAAGCTGCTCGAGCACTATAATGTTCCGGTCGTGATCTTTGTCAACAAGATGGATCAGATGGAGAGCATCGGTCTCTACAGTGAGAAGCGGGAAGAGCTCATGGGTGAGATCCGGGAGAAGCTGAGCGGGAATGCCCTGGAATTTGCGGCTCCCGGAGATGCGGACGGTTATTTGGCGGATTCGACGGTAATCGGAAAAGACGCCTCTGCGTATGCAGCTTCGATGTCCGGAAAGGGGACAGCCGCGGACGCGGCGACGTTTGCAGCCGCCGCATTCGCGGAGCGCATTCTTGCAGATGACGCTCTCTCCGAAGCCCTCGCCCTTTGCGACGAAGCGCTGCTCAATAAGTTCCTGGAGGGTGAGCCGCTTACCAATATCGACGTGCGTCATCTGATCGCCGGACGAAATGTCTTTCCGGTGTTCTTTGGAGCAGCTCTCCGCATGGCACAGAAAGATAAGCAGAATGAGTCCGGGGTGCCGGAGCTTTTGCTGGGGCTGGATTCATTTGCACCTGTGAGAGCATACCCGGAAGAATTCGGCGCGCGGGTGTTCAAAATCACGAGGGACGGCCGGGAGAGGCTGACCTGGATGAAAATAACAGGCGGGGAACTGTCCGTCCGCCAGGTGCTGAGCTATGCCGGACGGTCGTACGGAGCCGCGTCCGACGATGAGACGGACGACGGAATGACTCAGGACAAGATCACACAGATCCGCTTTTACTCCGGGGAGAAGTTCACCCCGCTGCAGACCGCGGAGGCCGGCGTCGTGTGCGCTGTGTGCGGTCTCACGAAGACGTATGCAGGCCAGGGTCTCGGCATGGAGGATAAGGGCGGCGAGAGTCTTCTGGTGCCGGTTCTCACGTGGCAGATCCTTTTGCCGCAGGGCGAGGATCCCTTTAAGGCATATCGAAATCTGTGCATCCTCGAGGAGGAGGAGCCGGAGCTGCTGGTCAGCTACAATGAGCGAAAGAAGGAGATCACTGCGCAGCTCATGGGCGAGATTCAGCGGGAGATCCTGAAGAATCAGTGCATGCAGCGTTTCGGCATGGAGATCATGTTCGGCCGGCCGTCTGTCATTTACAAGGAGACGATCGCGGCTCCGATGGAGGGTGTCGGCCACTTTGAGCCGCTCCGCCATTATGCGGAAGTGCACCTTCTGCTGGAGCCGGGCGAGCCGGGGAGCGGTCTTGTTTTCGATACAAAGTGTTCTGTCGACACGCTGGCAAAGAATTGGCAGCGACTGATACTCACACATTTGCGCGAGAGGCGGCACCGCGGCGTTCTGACAGGCTCTGAGATCACCGATATGAAGATTACCCTCATCGGCGGGCGGGCTCATGAGAAGCACACGGAGGGCGGCGATTTCCGCCAGGCTACTTACCGGGCTGTGCGCCAGGGCCTTATGATGGCGCCGTGCGTTCTGCTTGAGCCGGTCTACAATTTCCGCATGTATCTGCCGTCGGGAAAGGTCGGCAGGGCGCAGACCGATCTGGCTAAAATGGGAGTCACATCCGTGAAGCTGGATTTCGACGGGGACACAGCAATAATGACCGGAAGCGCGCCGGTCGCAGTGTTCGGCGACTATGCGGAGACGCTCGCCTCCTACACGAAGGGGGAGGGGCGCGTCGCATATGAGATGGGCGGTTACCAGCCGTGCCGCAACACGGATGAAGTCCTTGCGGAGATGCAGTATGATCCGGATGCGGATAAGAGAAATCCGTCAGCCTCCGTCTTCTGTTCTCACGGGGCAGGTATGATCGTGCCCTGGTATGAAGTCAGAAATTACATGCATGTGGATAGCGGATGGCGGGAGGGGACGCCATTTGCGGCACAGACAGGTCAGTCAGGGGCTTCGCGGGCCGGAGCTGCATTTGTGGAAGCGGATTATGCTGCGGCTGTGGACAAGTCGGGGCAGGGAGTTGCCGGAAGCAGTACTGATAATGGTGGCATGCGTGGATTCGGGCAGCAGGCATCCGAAAACGGTGCAGAGATTGGCGATGTTCGTCGGGACGGTACACAAAAAGGTGCCGGAGACCCATCAGCTGCAGAGAAAAATGTATCTGCGGACGGAATTTCGCAGGTATCAGGGAGATTTTCGTCTGCAGGTGAGGATGCAAGTTCCTCAGATGGCTACACCGATTATGGCCCGGCAGGCTATGCCGGAGCGGAAAGCCGCAGGGCTGCCTTTAAGGTCGCGGAAGGCCGGACCGACACAAGATCCTTTAAGCAGCAGGAGAGGGATATACTTGCGGCGGAGGATGAACTCAAGGCAATATTCGAGCGCACGTATGGCCCGGTGAAGTCCAGGGTCGGACAGAGCGAATCTTATAAGCCAAGTCGTACAGTGGCGGCGGAGATTCCTGAAAAATACAGAAAGCCGAAGCCCAAGCCGCAGAAAGAATACTTGCTGGTCGATGGATACAATATCATTTTCTCGTGGGAGAATCTTAGAGCTCTCGCACAGAGGGATATCAAGGCAGCCAGAGACGCGCTGCTCGATGATCTTTCCAACTACGCAGGGTATATGAAGGCCAACGTAATCTGTGTCTTCGATGCCTACAAGGTCGCGGGCGGGACGGAGCAGGTCTACCGCTACCACAACATTGACGTCATTTTCACGAAGGAGGCGGAGACTGCCGATCTCTATATCGAGAAGGCAGCCCACGAGCTCACAAAGCAGTACGCAGTCAAGGTCGCAACCTCAGATGCTGTAGAGCAGGTGATCATTTACGGGGCGGGAGCCGTGCGGCTCTCTGCGATGAATTTCTACGAGGAGGTCAGATCCGCGGAGCGGGAGATGAAGGCGACGTATGTCGCGGATGACACGGACGTGCGCCAGCGCGTCGGGAGTTCGCTGAAGGATGAGCTCGAAAAAGCCCTGGCGGGTACGGAGCTGCCGGAGGAGACAAATTAATCTGTGAGTCAATAAATCGAAGCGGCAGCCTCTTAGTTTATTCTTCATCGCATATTACTCGTGACGCAAGTCTAGATACGCGCAAAGTGACATTCGCCTTCATCGTGAGTACATTCTCGCGATGAAGAATAAACGCCTCCGCGGATCGCAGACTTGCGCAGTGGAAGGCGCTTTCGCGCCGCGCACGTTGCGGAAAGAATGCCAAAGTTTTCTTGAAAATCGTTGAAAACCGGCCGGACATTTTCTATTTAAGCCATGCCATCAGTAAATTATCTGGGTTAAACCTCATAATCAAGAAGTCGGCAGTCGATCTTGTAAAATAACATACATATGCAGTGCCCTACGAGGGTTGGATCATATACCATAGGCAGTCACACTAGCTCGCCTTTAAATAAATCCGCTGAAAGTCCGCTGAAAATAGCCAAATTAAAAGCAGTCACCTTTATTGATTTTGATAATTGGTGATGGTAAGGCTGCTTATACCCAGATTTTAACTGGCAGTAGCTCAAAGGTGATTTCACGGATATCTACTGCCGTCTATTCAACCCGGGCAGTCATGAAGCGCCGTTTTGACCTAAGATGACTGAATGCCATCATTCTTGCATTCAGTAGATCAGAGCTGATTTCATTGGTAGCGACTGCCCTCAAACCACTCGGGCAGTCGATGAACGCCGAACAGAACAAAGATGACCGTCGCCACCACTCAGCAAAAGAGGCCGCCGCATTGATGCGACAGCCCCTTTTTTATTTATGTCAGCTGGCGCTGATCCGAATTCTGAGCCAATTCTTGCGCGCGAAGCTTGGATTATGTCGACTAGCGCTTG
>JAFRCB010000328.1 GCA_017404585.1 Lachnospiraceae bacterium | reverse complement strand
TCCGTCTTGCAAGTGATTAATAGCAAATCACAGTATGCCCGCCGCATTTATAGGGACGGTTCTTTTTACGTGGATTTTTCCACGTAAAAAGAACCGTCGCTAATTCACCTCGCGTTATCCCGTCAGTCGGAACATCGACCGCGGAATGTGGCAGTAACCGCCCGGATTCTTTACGAGATATTTCTGGTGATATTCCTCCGCGGAAAAGAAGTTCACGAGCGGTTCAAGCTCGACCGCCAGTTTTGCTCCTGCCTTCTTCTCTTCGGCCTCACAGACCGCTTTTGCCTCCACGAGCTGATCATCATCTGTGTAATAAATCCCTGTGCGATACTGGATCCCGATATCGTTTCCCTGCCTGTTGACAGAGAGCGGGTCGATCACCATGAAATAATACTTAAGGATCTCCGTCAGGCTGATTACGCTCTCATCGTAAATGATTTTGACCGTCTCGGCATGTCCGCTGCTTTCGCACACGTCGCGGTAGCTCGGTGCCGCATCCGGTCCGTTGGCGTACCCGACCTCAGTAGATATAACTCCGTCGAACTGGTCGAAGAACTTCTGGACACCCCAGAAGCATCCTCCGGCGAGATAAATTGTTTTCATATTTTCCTCCTTTTGAGAACGTTTTTTGCGTGAAGCAGTTCAAACAGGCTGTTCTAACTATTCGCTTCCGGCGCGAAGCATCCATCTTCGTGAGAAAAACATTGTTGGTCCGACCGAGAGATCACGTAGGCGACAAGCCGCCTTCATCTCGCGTTTCACGCTCGATGTCGGGCGGGCGCCAAAGTGCCTTCCTTTCGTGCAAGCACGAATCAGGCACCTTGGCTTGTCGCCTACGCAAGTTCGCAGGGAAGGACCAACGTTTTTCGATGAAGATGATGTTTGCGTCGGATTCTGAAACTTCGTTACAGCCTGGTTGAACTGCAATTCACATGAAAAGAACCGTCCCTAATTCGTGAGCAGCCTCCGCAGCATCTGCTCCCGGTGATTGATGAACATGGACATCACCTGGTAGCTGTCCGTCTCCTCATATGCGCAGGGATGGATCGGTCCGTCGTCAAAGCTCAGAATTTCCGCGCCCGGCATCCCGAGAAGGATGGGCGAATGGGTCACAATGATGAACTGGGAACCCTCTTTTGCGCACCGGTCGATCTCCACGAGCAGGGTAAGCTGCCGCTGCGGTGAGAGGGCTGCCTCGGGTTCGTCGAGCAGATACAGCCCGTTCGCCTTAAAGCTCTTCTGGGCAAGCGCCAGAAAGCTCTCACCATGAGACTTGTGATGGTAGTACTCCGGCATGACGCCGCCATCCCTGCTGTACTCCTCTTCCTTGGTCGCAACATTATAGAAGCTTTCCGCCCGCAGGAAATACCCCCAGCCGGCACGGCGAAAGCCCCTCGAGAGCCGGATCGCATTGCAGAGCTCAGAGTGGGAGTCATACGTCGAGAAATTATAGTTCCGCGTTCCGCCCTCCGGGTTGAAGCCGTAGGCCACGGCGATCGCTTCGAGCAGCGTCGATTTCCCGCTGCCGTTCTCGCCGACGAAGAAAGTCACAGGGTGCGTGAAGCTGATTCTTTCGACATCACATATAGCGGGGATATCACGCAGATAGCTTCCTCTGCCGATCTTTTCCCAGTCGATGACAACTTCATTTATTAGCTGTGTGCTGAGCATAAAATTATACCTCCGCCGGATTTGCCACCGGTGTCTTACTGCATTGTAGCACAGCGGCTACTGACTTTCATCCCTTTCATCGACACGAAAAAGGGACGGTTCTCGCATGAAGCAGTTCAAACAGGCTGTTCTAACTGTTCGCTTCCGGCAGCCTGTTTGAACTGTTATTTCACGCAAGAACCGTCCCAAAATCATCACTGTTTCTTATACTTCCTGTATGCCAGCACCGCGAGCGCAATCAGCCCCGCTGCCAGCACCGCGTCGATCACATAGGCTGTCATCTTCCACGGTTCAAGAGATCCCTGCTGATGCTCCTCGTCATAAGTCCACGACTGCGCTGTTGTGTAGAGGATGTTGTGTGTCGCAGTCCTCATGTACTGCACATTGGAGGCTGCCGACTTGTCAGTCACCTGGTTGGGGCCGCCTGCAAATGTTGAAAGCATCGCGTCAACGCCATTTGCCAAAGCCATATCCGCGTTCATGAATCCATGGCCGTTATTGCGGAAGAAGTCGGAGACCACGAAGCCTCTGAATCCCCACTCGTCGCGAAGGATCGTCTGCATAACAGAAGACATCTCACCGACCCACTTGTTGCCGATGAACGCCCATGACGCCATGGCCGCATCCGCGCCGCCTTCCTTGATCGCAATCTCGAAAGGCCTGAAGTAGATTTCACGCATAGCCTGCTCAGTCGACCACGCGCAGACCATCTTGCCGTTGCAGTCGTACATGACATAGTGCTTGATCGTCGAGTAAACACCCTGGCTGTGTGCGCCGCGGACCGCATCCGCCGCCATGAAGCCGGCAAGCACTGCATCCTCGGAGAAGTACTCATAGTTGCGTGCCGTGAATGCGGAGCGGTGCGTGTTCATGCCCGGTGCATACCAGCCTGTTCCGTTCATTTCTTTGGACATCTTGCCCATCATGGTGCCCCAGCTCTCGGCAAGTTCATGACTCCATGTGCAGGCTATGACGACCTCGATCGGATATCCGATGGAGCCGGCACCGGTGAAGTTGTTGTTGATTGCCGCCGGTCCGTCGCTGTCAACGTTCTGGACCTTGCCGATGGACGGAATCGCAGGTGTCTGATAGCCGGACAGAGCGATCATGTCCGCCATCTCATCGACTGTCAGCTGATCAAGCAGCTGATCCCACATCGGATCGTCATCATCCTTGCCGCGAAGGTCGACAAGCTTAAGGTTTCCGCCCGCGCCGGTCGTCGGCATCTCCGCGTTCGGATCGATGTACGCGTTCGGGTCGTAATTGGAGTTCAGGTGGTAGCCGTCGATATATTCTTCCGGCATGTTGAGGTCCGAAGGAACTGCCGTCGCTGCATCGTAATTGGCAAATTTATCCGCTCTCGACAGATATGTCGCATTGCCCTGCGCATCCTGAAGAACATTCACAGCCGCGATGTCATCGCTCTGCCTCGGATTGGACTCATCATATGCGGTCGTTGTGTCCACATGGAAAGTTTTGCTGTCAAGAACTGTGTGTGAATCGCTGTTGACGGAGATTATGTAGTCGCCTTCCTCGAGTACATAGCAGCCTGCGCCCTTTTCGTCATAGGAAGCCATGTCTTCTGCCGCAAATGTAATCGTCACCGTCTCGGAAGCGCCCGGTTCCAGCATTCCTGTCTTCTCATAGCGGATAAGGTTTGCGCTTGCCTTCTCAATTCCGCCGTTTGTATAAGGCGGATTATAATAGACTTCAATAACGTCCTTGCCCGCGACGTCGCCGGTGTTGGTGACTGTCACATCGAAGCTGATCTGTCCGTCCTTCTCTGTGATCTCGCCCATCTTCTGCTCAAACTCTGTGTAGGAAAGTCCGTAGCCGAACGGATACTGGACAACGCTGTCATAGTCGATGAAATCCTCGGCAGCTGCTGTCTCATAGAACTTGTAGCCTACATAAATATTCTCGACATAATTGATGAATGCCGGTGCATAGTTGGTCGGGACACCTGCGTTCATGCCCTCAACGGTCATATCGAGCATGTTCTGGTAGTCACGTTTTTCAGCATTATTGTAGTACGGAGTTGTATCGATATCATAAACGAAGGTGTCATTTGTTTTGCCTGACGGATTTACTGTACCTGCAAGAATCTCGCCGAGGGCTGTGAAGCCGACATTGCCCGGGCCCGGTGTCCAGACAACAGCCTGGATCTGCGGAAGTTCCTCAACGAAGCCAAGCTCAAAGGCGTAGGCGCCGTTGTAGATGAGGATGACATTTGCAAAATTCTCGCAGACGAGGTTGACCATATCTTCCTCTGTCTGAGAAAGCTGGAGATAATGCTCTCCTGCCTCGAAGTCATTGTACTTTTCGGAATTGTTGTCGTATGTCGCCAGAGACATATCCTGCGGGATGTCGCTGTGGCCTTCACCCGCAAGTCTTGAAATGACGATGACTGCCGTGTCGGAGAAATCCTTCGCGTTCTTCATCATCTCATCCGTGTAGTTCTCTGCCGGCGGTTCCGGAAGATTCCAGTTCTGAGTTGTGATGGAAACTGCCGCGCGATTTGCCGCATATCCGAGATAGAAATCCTTAAGCTCCGTGTTCAGCTCAAAGCCTGCATCTGTCAGGCCCTGCTCGAGAGATACGATCGGATAAAGGTCATTGATGCCGCCGGAACCGGCTCCGCCGTAAATCGGATTCGTGGAAGCCCAGCCAAAGAGATTCAGTTTTTTGTTGCTTTCGAGCGGAAGCATCTGATTCTCATTTTCGAGGAGCACGAAGCCTTCCTCGGCTATTTTGAGGGCAGCCTCCGTCGCCTCTGCGGTAGTCTCCTCGGAAACCGACCCGCTGCCCGTCGCCAGAGAAATCAGTGTTGACATGGGACCGAAGCAGATCGCGTTGACGATGACCACGATTGCCAGGATCGCCGCGATCCAGCTCTCCTTGCGGATAAGACTCCTCAGGGGCTTGTCCTTTTTTCTGACCGCGATCGTGATTGCGATCGCCAGTACGAGGGCTGCTCCGATAGCGATAAAGTAGGGCGTAAGGCCCTGAAGCACGCCGATCAAATCTTCCATTTCAAATGATATCATGATAGTTCCTCCTGTCTTTTTTATTTCTTGACAATAATCTATCAAAGTACATAAAAAGACATCCAGTGCAGAACTATCAGAATTGTACAGTTATGAACAGATCAGGCCAAAGTGTCCATGACTTTGCCCTTTCTCTCATTTATAATACAAATTACAGGAAAAATCCCGCGCCTGCGTCATTTGCACGGGACCTGAATATCGGATGAGGTGACATATAATATGGAAAATAACGCGCCGCGCCGGGTCGACCGCAGAACCGCGTATACGAAGAATACCGTGAAGGACGCCATGCTTGAACTTCTGGCAGAAATGCCTTTCGAGAAAATAACTGTTGCCGCGCTGTGCCGCAGAGCTGACATCGTGAGGACCACATTTTACCTTCATTATGACAGCCTCACCGATGTCATAAAAGAGCTGGCGGACGATGCGATCCTCGCGGCATCAGGTACCGGGAGCAAGAACATAAAGGATCTGTCGATCCTTGCCCGGGAGATGAATAAATCCACAGATCCCGAGCTTCTCGCTCCCTACATGTCTCTTCTTCCGGTGTGCCAGCGGGTCGCGGACGATCCGAAATACAAGGTAATGTTCCGGGATACTATGGTCTCCGATTACATACTTATGCAGATTTACCGCAGCCAGAAATCTGACTCGATCAAGCAGTTTCAGGATCATCTCGGAATTTCCGGTCAGCAGGCGGAAAAGCTGTTCCTCTTTGTGATCACAGGCGCTTTCGAAGTCAACAAATCGATGGGATGGGAAAAGAAGCAGGACTGGTATGAAGTGCAGAAGGTACTGCTGACCTTTATTTCCGGAGGCTTTGAAAAGCTTGAACAGTACTTCGCGAAATAACAGAAATCCTCGCCGGGGCAACATTAAAGGGCTTTCTCAAAATCCATATCATTCAAAGCGTACGGCAGAAGCTCCTCCGGCTTCACATCCGGCCGAATCCACTCGTTCACCAGCTCCCCGGGCATGATAAGGGGCATCCGGTCGTGAATAAAGCGGATCTTCTCACCCGGCTCTCTGGTCAGGATTACAAATGCCGGCAGGCCGCCCTCGATCCGATACAGCCCGCAGAGCCAGGTCATGACAGTATCTGCGCCCTGCGGCCTGATCATATATTTATCGCCGGTACGCTTCCTTCCGCCCTTATCAAAGTAGTGTTCCCACTCAAAATACCACGATGCAGGCACTATGCAGCGGTGCCTTGCCCAGTCCTCCCGAAAGGTCTGCTTTTCAGCCGCTGTCTCAGACCGTGCATTAATTAACAGACTTCTCCCGGTATAGCCCCACTTCATGGGGTAGACAGTTCTGACCCCATAGCGGTTAGGCGCAATAACAGGCACAACGTCGGTCGGGCGGATCTCGCCCTGCGTTTTGACAGCGGCTTTATCCTTCCATCTGCCCACAAGGGCAGATCGCATCATTTCTTCCGCAATCTGTCTCTGTTCCAGAGTATCATCAATCCAATATCGTCCGCACATATCTCACCTCTCGATAAAGGTTTTGCATACAAGTTCTGGCGCAGGGCTCGTGTCTGCGTCTTCTGGCATAATCTCAAATCGAATCCCTGTGGTCTCATCTCCGTCAGGCAATTTAATCATATCATATTATCAAAAAGGTATCAAAAAAGGCTGCCGCAACTCTATGCAACAGCCCTTTACCATATTCTTATCCGTCATACACGTCAGCGCGCCTGTAACGCGGTCTTACTGAGCGTTCTTATAGTGGTCCTCATCCGTCTTACGGATCAGAGCTCTCTTGATCTTGCCGCCGACAGTCTTTGGCAGCTCGTCCACGTATTCGACCACACGCGGATACTTGTAGGGCGCAGTCAGCTTCTTGACATGCTTCTGCAGCTCCTTGGTCAGTTCTTCTGACGGTGTATAGCCTTTGGCCAGCACGATCGTCGCCTTGACGACCTGTCCGCGGATCGGATCCGGGACGCCTGTGATGGCACACTCAACGACTGCGTCGTGAGCTATCAGGGCAGACTCGACCTCGAACGGTCCGATACGGTAGCCGGAGCACTTGATGACGTCGTCATTTCTTCCGACAAAGCGATAGTAGCCCGCACTGTCGCGCCAGAGGACGTCGCCGGTATTGTAGCCGATTCCGCCCAGCTTCTCTTCCGTCATCACCGGATCCTTGTAGTAGCCTGTGAAGAGACCTACCGGCGGATGATGCTTTACATCCATCATCGTCAGGGAACCTTCTTCACCGTCCTCACAGATCTGTCCGTCAGAATTGAGCAGCTGAATGTCGAACAGCGGATTCGGCTTTCCTGTTGAGCCTTCGATCGGCTTGAACCACTCGCTGCCAAAATTGGCAATCAGGACCGGGCCTTCTGTCTGGCCGAATCCCTCGTAGATCTGGTGGCCGGTCAGCTCTTTCCAGCGCTTTACAACTTCAGGGTTGAGCGGTTCGCCGGCTGTCGCGCAGTGGTGCAGCGCGGAGAGGTCGAACTGCGAGAGGTCTTCCTGAAGCATGAAACGGTACATAGTCGGCGGCGCGCAGAACGTCGTCACCCTGTACTTCTCGACCTTGGAGAGAAGATGCTTCGGATTGAATCTGCCTACCATATCGTAGCAGAAAATGACAGCCCCGCAGATCCACTGGCCGTAAATCTTTCCCCAGCCGAACTTCGCCCAGCCGGAGTCAGACACGCTCATATGCAGATGATTCTCCTCCACATGCTGCCAATACTTCGCGGTAACGATGTGACCGAGAGGATACGCAAAATTGTGCTGGACCAGTTTCGGCATGCCTGTGGTGCCGCTGGTAAAGTAGACCAGCATAACGTCGTTCCACCTGGTAGCTTCCTCGCCGGTCGGACGCTCAAATTCGTCAGAGAAGTTGTCAAATGCGTCATGGAGCCTATTCCAGCCTTCTCTCGGTCCGCCCACCAGGAACTTATACTCCAGTGAGGGAATTTCAGGCTCTGCCAGCTCTGTCTGGGTCATAACGAAGTCATCATCGACGCAGATGATTCCCTTGACGGAAGCCGCATTGCCGCGGTAGACGATATCCTTCTTGGTGAGCTGAAGGGTAGCCGGGATCAGGATGACGCCGAGTTTATGGAGCGCTGTAGCGCATACCCAATACTCCCAGCGGCGGCGAAGGATCATCATGACCACATCGCCTTTCTTGAACCCCCGGCTCTTCAGGTAATTGGCTACCTGATTGGAGCGCCTGCTAATCTCAGTAAAGGTGAAGATGTGCTCCTCGTCCTCTTCATTCACCCAGACAAGGGCTTTTTTGTCCGGTTCCTCTTTTGCCCACGCGTCTACAACGTCATAGCCGAAGTTAAAATCTTCCGGTACATTTATTTTCAGTTTCTCTTTGAACTCCTCATAGCTTGAAAACTCAATCTGGGGAAGATATTTGTTCAGTAAGTAATTCAAAGCCGCTTCACTCCTTTTCTTTCAAGTCTTTCACATAGGGCTCGGAATCCGGAATACAGGATTTCCGCCGAAGACTTTTTAATCTCATTCTGTTATAACTGTCAGGAAACGCGCCTTAACGTCTCCGCCGCAGCGCTGTCCGTGAGGAATAGTCGGGTTAAAGTAAATGGAATCTCCGGGATTCATGACAAACTCTTTGTCACCCAGAGTGACAATTACTGTACCCTCCAGAACGAGGTTGAATTCCTGGCCCTTGTGTGTGATCAGCTTAGCAATATCATCCGTGGGCTCCAGGGTGACCAGGAGCGGCTGCATGATTTTATTTGCATAACGGAAAGCGAGATCCTCAAAGTGATACTCCGGATTTCGGTTAATGACCTTGCCGCCTCCCCTGCGGATCAGGTGGTAGGTGTCAAGCTTGGCGCTCTGTCCGGTGCAGATCTCGGTGAAATCCACCTTAAACATATTGGCGATCTGATAAATGACACTGATGGGTACGTCTTTGCCGTTCTCCTCATAGGAGGCATAGACTTCCGGATCCAGCTCCAGTTCTTTTGCCAGTTCTTCAATTGTATAGTCGCTGGCTTCACGCAGTTCTCTCAGTCTTGCGCCGATCTCGTTATATTCATCCATTGTATCGTCTCCTTTCGCAACATTTGCAAATTCAAGCCGCGTGCCCTTCGAAAGCATTTTTTTTCAATCACGACTTGTGTTTTACATTAAGTAGAAAGTTTTATGTAATTACGTTATAGCAGGATAGACCTTGAAGGATGATACCACATTCTTCAATAAATGTACAACTATTTTAATAAGCAGCCGCCCGAGGATGCTAAGTTGATACATACCTATCTTTCAGTTCGTTTACGGGAGCAAAGCATACCTCTTCATGAGAAGAACATTGTCGGTCCGACTGCGAGATCAAAGTTTATGCTCCATGCCGGTATCGTCAGATCATAATTTGTTGCCTCTAAAAACTGACTCAAAATCGAAGGCAGTAAATTCTTCATGAAATCTAAAATTTGTTGCCTTTGAAAAATTGACCCAAAATCGAAGGCAGCAAATTCTTCATGAAATCCAAAATCAGTTGCCTCTGAAAAATGCGGTCAAAAACATAGGTGGCAAATTCTTTATAAAATTCAGAATTTCTCCTCAAGGATCGCATCGATGATTGTTCTGCCGACGATGAAATTATTCTCCCTCGCCGTGGCGAAGATATCTATGTACTCTTCGCTGTTCTCATTGCTCACATCACTGTTGTCATGCGCAGGATCCCACAGGCTCTCCGGCGTTGCCCCCAGCATGAATGTATCCATGTTCACGCTGTCGCGGAGAATTATCAGGCGATCCAACATTCCCAGCTGCTTCGCCGTCCGGGCGATCGCAATATCCTCCATCTCCGTCGTCGCGTACGGGTCGGGGCATCCGTAGGTCTGAGTCATGAGGAGTGCATTTGCATGATCATACTGACCTTTCCAGTAGTTGTCGCCTGTGACCGTAGTCCCCCGCAGCACCTTCGGGTCTCGCACTGCCCAGTCGGCTCCGTCAAATGCGCGTGTCATAAAATCCCGCGTGCGCTCCGTCGTCTCCAGCGGAGTGTCCTTAACCAGAGAATAGACGCGGTCCATCAGGTCCGGATCAAGATGTACGACAGCCGCGGAGTCGAAATCGGCGTCGTGGAACCATGTGGCGGCAGTGTCATCCTCCATGTCCCGGGGATCCGCGTGGTGGCCGAGATCATAATCCACGGCGGACGTGATGACGAACACGTCACCCATCACACTTCTGTCCATAGCAGAGCCGGCACAGCCCGTGGACAGAATATAGGCATCGGAAAAATCGAACCGGCTGTCTGTCAGAATGGCCATCGTGTTCAGCGCGGCATTTACTTTTCCCATACCGAGCACGCAGAGGGCGACCCCGTCCTTCAGGTACAGTGTGCATCCCTCGGCAGCAGTTGGGACCTCATACTCTTCCGCTCCGTCCAGATAGTGCTCGTAATAGAGCTGGGCTTCGCCCGGAAAGTCTCCGCTCATCTCATCCACCTCAAATTTCGGCAGGATGAGGACCTTCACGGGGATTTTTTCTGTGCTCTCAGAAGCCTCCTTCACCGCCGGAGCTCCGCCCGGAATCTTAAAGGCTGCATAAGCGAGTGGCACCAGTAACAAAATTGCGATAATCGCGATCAGCAGTTTTTTTCCGAGTGACATATGATTTTCCTCCACGTTTTTTGGGACGGTTCCCTAGCGCCCTTCCACGCAGCTCATGCCGCTCATATCCGGGCCGGTCTCGCCCGATACATAGCGGGCATTAAATTCCCTGTTGACCTCCCGCAGCTCCTTCTTGCCATCGATGTAATCATCGTACATCTTGAGCAGCCCCGGGCTGCACCCGTCACAGAGACCCTCAATGTTTCCGATGGCCTCGTCGACAATGCGCGCTCTCTCCTCACGGGTCGTGTCTTTGATTAAAATAGATGCCATGTTTATTTCTCCTTTCCGTTCCGCTATACGCAGTCTTCTGCATTCAGGACACTTAAGTCCGCAAAGAGATCCACTGCGGTCTCAAGGATCCGGTCATTGAAATCATATTCTGCGGTGTGCAGCGGAGGATACTTTTCTCCGCTGCCGATGTATATGATCGCCCCCGGACATTCCTTCAGATACCACCCGAAATCCTCCGAAGCACGCCACATCTTATCCATGGGGATCCGCCGAAGGCCGAGCCCCTCTGCCGCGGCCAGGGCCGCCTTAAGGCACTCCTCATCGTTCCTGGTTTCCGGAAAATAGTCGTGAACAGAATAACTGATCCGGATACCGCGCCTCTCTCCCTCTTCTCCGGCAAATGCTATTATCCCCTCCTCAAGACTCTTCATCCTGCTCTCCTCTTCAGCCCGCAGGGTCATGCAGATTTCAGCCTCGCCGGGAGATATCCCAAAGTCCCCACTGCCGAGCCTGATCCCGGTCACGGTGCAAAGCAGCATCCCGGCTGACCAGTCCTTGGAGAGCTCTGCCGCGCGGAGGATGACATTTGCAACCGCCTCTGACGGATTGTTCCCGTCTTCCGGGGCACTTGCATGCGAAGTTTTCCCATGAAAGCAGATTTTGAGTCCCTCGGACGCCGGCTGGGTGAGCCCGGGGCGGTACACAATGCTCCCTTCGGGATATCCGCTCAGGTTGTGGAAGGCGAATATTCGCTGAATGCCCTCCTCTTTTATCAGCTCCCGGCACAGCACTGCCCCGCTGCCGGTCTCTTCCCCGGGCTGAAAGATCAGATAAATGTCCGCCTCGGTTTCCCTCCCATCCAGTTCAAGGGCAAGACCGCAGAGGGCTGCGCAGTGGCCATCGTGTCCGCATTTGTGGGAAACACCCGGATTTTTTGAGTGATAGCTGAGTGCCTCATCCTCGGCGATCGGAAGAGCGTCCATATCCGCCCTGAATGCGATCCTTGTTTCGCCGCTCTTTCCTTTTTTGAACGCATAGAACCACTCGCCCCGGTCAACGATTGATAGATTGGTATTTCTGCCAAGGAAGTTTTTGATCCGTGCGGCAGTCAACTTCTCCTCCATGGAGAGTTCAGGATGCATATGGAGCTCATGCCGGAGGTTTACGATTTTAGAAAGATTGTCTGTCTGCATTTGCATGCACCTCATATAGCGGTCAGTACGGTTCCTCACTTTCGGCCGAAGGAAAACCCTTGAACAAAGTGAAGCCCGGCAGCGCAATCAAGAACGCTGAACCTCTTCCAGATACCTGACCGGCTTCCCGGTCGCTATGGCATATTCAATCTCAGACCTCGTGCTGGATCCGATATAGCCACCGACATTGATTACGAAAATCTCATCTGCCATATCGATCTTTCTCTTATGCATATCGTCCAGCATTTCTTTTGTCCTGGTCAACGTGCCCTCGTCCATGTTCTCCCAGACTTCATTGTCGCCGGAGTGGCCAAAGAGGCCGACGCTGATCACAATATTTCCCTCCAGCGTCAGGCGCTTCTGGGCTTCCATGAATTCATCCCTGAAGCGAGTGCTGCCGCAGAGGGTGATGACTTTATATTTTCCGACCATAACAGTGACTTTCCTTCACACATCGGGGACGGTTCTTTTTACGTGAAATAACAGTCCGGAAAGGCTGTTTAAGTGTTCGTTTTCGTCGTAAAGCATCCATCTTCGTGAGAAAAACATTGTCGGTCCGACCGAGAGACCAAAAATGTGTATACATTTTTTGGCTCGCAGGGCAGGACCGGCGTTTTTCGATGAAGATGATGTTTACGACGGATTATGGAACTTCGCTACAGCCTTTTTGAACTGCCTCACGTGAAAAGAACCGTCCCTAATACGTCAAAACACGAAATTCCCGTCCCGGAACACCGGAACCTCTGTCCCGTCTTTTAAAATACCGTCTACATTCATGTCGGCAGTGCCGATCATGAAGTCCACATGCTGCATCGAATCGTTTGACCCGTGGGCCGCCAGCTCCTCTTTGCTCATCTCCGTGCCGCCCACAAGGTTCTCCGGGTAAGCCCTTCCAAGTGCCAGATGGCAGGCCGCATTCTCATCATACAGCGTATTGAAGAACAGGATCCCGGACTGCGAGATCGGAGAATCGTAGGGAACCAGCGCGACTTCACCGAGATACGATGACCCCTCGTCGAAGCTCAGAAGCTGCGCTAATGCCTCTTCCTCTTTCTCGGCACCGAATTCGACAGCTTTCCCGTTCTCAAAGCGCAGCCAGAAACCGTCAATGACCTTGCCCTCATAATCCAGCGGCTTTGAAGCGTACACGATGCCGTTAACCCCTGTTCTGAGCGGCATACAGAAGCACTCTTCTGTCGGCATATTCGGATCAAAAAAGATCCCGCCCGGCGTTGTGCTGCCCCCGGCGATCCAGATGTGATCCTTAACAAGTTCGACATAGAGATCTGTCCCGTTCCCGGCGGTAAAGTGCAGCTTTTCAAAGCCGAATTCGTTCATTTTTGATGCATGTTCAAGCATCTCCGCGTCGTGCTTATTCCACTCCTCGATGGGGTCATTATCTTCCGTGACCCTTGTCACTGCAAATATCGCGTCGCCGAGCTTTTCGTACGCTTACTTTTCCTCGAGCTCCGGAAATACCTTATTTGCCCACTCCACCGAAGGCACACCGATCACGCTCCACTGGCCTTCATTGTTCATCGTGTACGTCATAAGGTCTGCCATTTTGGTATAGTAAGCCCTGTTCGCAGCTTTGATCTTTTCTCCGTCGACATCTGCCATGACACCCGGCGGATCGGAGAGGACCGAGATATAGCAGGCCCCGCGGTCGTGCTGGTGCTTGACCTTGTCGTACTTCCACTGGGGCACCTCAGACAGCGCTTCCACGCTCTCGTACTCATAGGCCATCTTTGTGATGGCATTGTCATTCCACTCGACGCTGACAGCTCCCGAGCCCGCTTCGTACGCGCATTTCACGATCTTCCTCACAAAGGCCGCATCACGGACGTTCGCCCTGATCACGACCGGCTGATCTTTCTGGACGTTCACACCCTTTATCACCACAAGATTCGCCAGCTTGTCATACATTTTTTCTGATACCATTTTGTGTCTCCTTAAAATCATGCTCTTTTATCAAATATCTTATCATTGCGGGACATCTGATTCAAGCACGCAAAAGGGACGGTTCTCACGTAAAGAACCGTCCCCAAATCACGCCGTTCAAAAAAGCGGCCATGCATTCAATTTACTGATACTCGACGACCGAGATCCACTCACCCAGCAACATCTCTTCCTCCGCAGTCTTCGCCTTGGAGAGCTGGCCGGCAGCAACGATCGGCATCCACTGCTGGATGTACTGGATCGCCGTGTTGGATTTTCTGCTGTAGATCCTCAGATACTTATCTGCGATATTCTGGTCCTCGAGTGTGAACTGCAGGAATGTGAGCGCGGCATCAGCACCGGCATTGCCGGATGTCGCATGCGCCCAGTCGATGACCTTGTAGCCGCCGTCCGGTGT
>JAFRCB010000327.1 GCA_017404585.1 Lachnospiraceae bacterium | reverse complement strand
GAAGCAGGATTTTGCTGCCTCCGCCGAAGACCCGAAGAAACCGCCCAAGGTCAAAGGCAGCAGACATGCCTCAGAAGCAGGATTTTGCTGCCTCCGCCAAAGACCCGATGAAACCGACCAAGGTCATAGGCAGCAGACATGCCTCAGAAGCAGGATTTTGCTGCTTCCGCCATAAATCCAATGAAATCTTAAGAATACTATAGCATTATTTTGCACGCCGGTAAATGGAGCAGCGGCAGCAGGCAACAGATTCGAAATTAAGTCGCCGCATGATGAATGTAATGCTTGCATCTTATAAAAAACATCGCATTTCATTTTTAAAACACGCCCATTGTGTTAAAGTAGATTGTAGAACCGCTAATTCACAGAACACAGCCCACTGAAACTGCCGGAACACAGAGAGAAGCTGTCACGGCGGCACCTCACAGCACCACACTCATCTCTGGAAATAAACACATAAAGAGGAAATAAATCATGACAAACAAAGAACCCGTATATATCACCGGTCACCTTCACCCGGACACAGACTCCATCGCGTCCGCAATCGCCTACTCCTTCTTCAAGCGGGCGATGGGCGTAAGGGCGATCCCCTGCAGGCTGGGACCAGTCAACGCGGAATCCGCGTACCTTCTTAAGCGATTCGGCTTCGAGGAGCCGATGCTCCTCGCGGACGCCAGAGTCAAGCTCTGCGAGATCACACTGGATCCCCTTACCTATATTAAAGAAGGGACCACGATCTTCGAGAGTCTAAAGCGCATGACCGAGTACAATAAGACCTATTGCGGCGTCGTGGATGATGAAATGCATCTGGTCGGCCTTGTCACCAAGAGCGATATTGCTGCGGTAGGCCTCGGAGATACAGCTTATAACATTGACCTCCTGAAAAAGCTCAAGCTGGACGATGTCTGTGCAACTCTGGACGGCCGGATCATCTATCGGGAAGAGCAAATGCACCTGAACGGCAAAGTCAGCATGATCGCCATGGCTGACAGGGAGCGCATCAGCAGTTATGAGCTGACGGACAGGATCATCATCGTCGGTGATGATGCCGTGACCCAGAGGGAGGTCATAGAAAAAGGCGCCGGCCTCATGATCATTGTGTGGGCGGACTCTGTCTCTGAGGAAGTTCTTGAAGCCGCTAAAGAACATCACTGCCCGATCATCATCAGCGGGCACGGCGCTATGAACACATCCCGTTATATTTTCTTCGCGACATCCGTCAATGAAATCATGAAGAGAGAGGTCATCACGTTCAGTACGAACGAGCTGGCCGAGGATGTCGGCGCCAAAATGCTCCGCAGCCGCTATCACATCTATCCGATCATAGACCAGGAAAAGAAGCTCTACGGATACGCCGCGCGCTACCACATCATGACCAGCAAGAATAAGCAGATCATCATGGTCGACCATAACGAGTTCTCTCAGTCGGTCCGGGCGATTGAGGAAGCCAGGATTCTTGAGGTCATCGATCACCACAGGATCAACGACTTCTCGTCCACCCAGCCGGTCTCCTTCCGAAATGAGATCGTCGGCTCGACAGCGACCATTATTGCGACGATATTCCGCGAGAATCAGATCCCGGTCCCCCAGAACCTGGCAGGTCTGCTTCTCGGCGCGCTGCTCTCCGACACGATGAACTTTCATTCGCCGACGACTACAGAGAAGGATCGCCAGACCGCGAATATTCTCGCGGCGATGGCAGACCTTGACATAGATGAATTTGCACGCGACATGTTCGCCGTAACAGCAGATACAACGGGCAAGTCCTACGCGGAGATGCTGAATCAGGATATGAAGATTTATAACATCCGTGACTGCAATCTCTCGATCTCACAGGTCATCGTCACATCGACGGAGCAGATCCGCAAGGAGAGCGCTCAGATCCAGCCTGCGATCGAGACCTTCTGCCGCAAGAAGCGCCTGGATCTCGCCGTGCTGGTGTTCTCCAGCATTATCGACAACGGATCTGTCATTTTCTATGGCGGCAATCGCTCCGAATGGGCAAATGAAGCCTTCCCCGATAAAGAAGGTGAGACCCACAGCTTCCAGGAAGGGCTGCTTTCCAGAAAGCAGCAGATACTTCCCAAGCTCACTAACATCATCAACATGTACTCGTGAACGAGGGACGGTTCTTTTCGCGTGGAAAAATCCACGCGAAAAGAACCGTCCCCAACACGTGAACAGGGCTGCCGCACACGCGGCAGCCCTGTCCTTAGGCAGTATCATTTTTATAACATTATTTTGAATCCAACGAAAACGTTGCAATAGCGTATAATATGATTTCGTTTATGACCCGCGCCCGTCAAAGCGCGGGTCTGCATGTTTTATCCCGTCGAAAATAATCGGAAGGGGGGAATTCTCACAGTATTATTTCGACTTTATCATGAGACAGGCATCCGGCCGACATCAAGCACGGAAGGCAAGATGAAGCCGACGATGCCTGCATGGTGCAGGGGCGGACTTTCCGCCACCCGCTGACCTTACTGAAACTCAGCGGCTGATTTGCCGCAATCTACTCAATTACTGATATTCAGCGACCGAGATCCACTTCTCGAGCAGAGCCTTCTCCTCCTCGCTCTTAGCCTTGTTAAGCTGGCCGGCAGCGACGATCGGCATCCACTTCTGGACGTACTGGATCGCAGTGTTGGACTTTCTGCAGTAGAGTCTCAGATACTTCTCCGCGAGATTCGGATCCGACATGGTGAATTGCAGATATGTGAGCGCAGCATCCGCGCCGGCATTGCCGGAGGTTGCGTGTGCCCAGTCGATGACCTTGTAGCCGCCGTCCGGTGTCAGGATGATGTTGGACGGGTCAAAGTCGCCGTGGCAGAGCTTGGTGTGGCGCTTCATGCCGGCAAGACGCTGAAGAAGCTCCCACTTTGTGCTCGGGTCGATGTCGAGAGCGCTGATCTCCTCGGTGCGCTTCGGAATCGTGTTGCGCAGGCCGATCGCGCGGAAGCTGTTAACTTCGAGCTGAATGTCGACGAACGTCTCGAGGTTGGCCTCAAGGTTCTCCGGCTCATTCTGCATCTTCACAGCCAGTGTCTGGCCTTCAATATACTCGAGACCAAGGCCCCCGCAGCCGTCGAACTCTTTTACATACAGCACTGTCGCTGCCGGAACGCCGAAGGACTCGACGTAGGATGTGATCAGGGCTTCATTGAAGACACCTGTCTTCGGATGTT
>JAFRCB010000326.1 GCA_017404585.1 Lachnospiraceae bacterium | reverse complement strand
GCAAAGCATCCTTCTTCGTGAGAAAAGCATTGTAAGTCCGACCGAGAGATCAGGAAACGTGTGAGCGTTTCCTTAGCTCGCAGGGAAGGACTTACGCTTTTCGATGAAGATGTTGCTTGCGACCGGGCAGGCTCAGCTCACAGTTCGTTTACCGGCTGCAAAGCATCCTTCTTCGTGAGAAAAGCATTGTAAGTCCGACCGAGAGATCAGGAAACGCGTTAGCGCTTCCTTAGCTCGCAGGAAAGGACTTACGCTTTTCGATGAAGATGATGCTTGCTGCCGGGCAGCGAACTGCGAGATAAGCCGGTCTGATTTACTTCCAGGCAATTGCGGCTTCTCTTGCCTTCTCCGTTGTCGCCTTAAATACCGCAAATGACTGCGGCCCCACCTTCAGCACGTCACTCTCATCCACCGGCAGTGCCTCGATGTCGCCAATCCCATAGACCTTGGCAAATCCCGCCGGGATGATGTTCGTCATCGTCTCCTTAGATGGATTGAGGACCATGATAAAGCTGCCGCGCTTATAGATGAACGGGAACTTCTCCTTCTCTGCGTAGATGACCTCGCAGTATGTATTGGCCTGCAGGTCCTTATTGGCATGCCGAAGCGCGATCAGATCCTTTACCGTGTGATAGAGAGAGTCCGGATCCTTCATGGCATCCGCTGCGTTCGGAGCATCCGGCGCGTCATCGACCGGCAGATAGAGGTCCGCCGCGTCTGCCTCCGAAAATCCGAGATTCTTGCCGGAATTCCACTGCATCGGCGTGCGGCTTCCCGTCCTGAAATATCCGCCCTCCTTGGTGGGCAGATCCAGATACTTCATGCCGATCTCATCGCCGTAATAGAGGAAAGGAACGCCCGGCATCGTGAAAATGAACGCATAAGCGAGCTCGATCTCGCGCTTAGTCAGAGTCTTAGTCAGTCTCGGTGTATCGTGATTGCAGGTGATGAGGCTGATGTAGCCGCTCATCATAGTCTTATTGTATCTCGGCTGATATTCTTCAAGGAACCTCGTGATGTCCCCGTGACCGTCCGCGCGGAAGAAACTTCTGTCCTCACCCTCCGTGATATAGTCGCGGAACAGGGAATTCACGCCGTTGCCCGGATGATTCAGGTAGAAATCCATGTCAAAGCCCGCGCCGTTAATCGCCTGATCAGGGTTATTCCATTCAGACACAAATGCCGCATGCGGGAAATCGTGCCACAACCCCGGAAGTATATCTCTGTAGATCTGGCATGTTCCACTCTTATTCTCGTCATCCTCCTTGACCAGCGAATCCGCCATGTCAACGCGGAAGCCGTCGCAGCCCTTCTCGAGCCAGAACCGCATCACATCCGCCATGGCCTTACGAGTCGCCAGGCATGCAGGGTCATCGATCCCCTTCTGCCAGGGCTCCGTCGGCTTCAGCCAGCCGTAGTTGAGAGCCGGCTGACATTTGAAGAAATTCAACATGTAGACGCCGTCACGCTCGGCCTCACCGCCGATATAGGGATGACCTTCAATGCCGTTGAAGATGAAATCCGACCAGATATAGCGGTCCGAGTACTCATTCTTCTCCGCCTTAGAGCTCGCTTTGAACCATTCGTGCTCCTCGGACGTGTGGCCAGGAACAAGGTCGATCAGGACTTTGATACCGCGCTTATGAGCTTCCTCAAAAAGTCTGACGCCATCTTCATCCGTCCCGTAGCGGGCCGCGACCTTCTTGTAGTCGCGCACGTCATAGCCTGCGTCCTTGAACGGGGAGTCATAAAACGGGTTGATCCAGAGCGCGTTGCATCCAAGTTCCTTAATATAATCGAGCTTCTCAATGATACCGATAAGGTCTCCGATGCCGTCACCGTTCGCATCGTAGAACGACTGGGGGTAGATTTCATAAAACACTGCATCCTGTAGCCATTTCATCATGTCTTTGCCCTCCTTTTTTATGAGTAATTCATTGCAATTTGCCTAAATCAAAATCCTTTTTGAGCTGGTTTATGATACCAGGCACAGCCAGTCTGAGCTGTTACGGTCTTTCATAGTCTCCTTACGATCTCATCAAGGATGAGATGCGCTGTCTCCGCCTTTGACGTGAGCGGCAGGTCACACAGGTCCTCCTGCGTTATGACAGTCACCTTGTTCGTGTCGTGGGCAAATCCCGCCCCCTCGTCACGGATGCTGTTGGCCGCTATCATATCAAGCTTCTTCTTTTCGAGCTTCTTTCTGGAATTCTCGATCAGATTCTCCGTCTCCATCGAGAATCCGCACACGAACTGATGCGTCTTTTTGTCGGCCAGAGTGCCCAGGATGTCGGTCGTGCGCTCAAGCTCGATCGTCATTCCTCCGCCGGACTTCTTGATTTTCTGGTCGGCAACTTCCTTCGGTCTGTAGTCAGCGACCGCCGCCGCCATAATGAGTACATCCGTATCCGGAAATTCTGCAAATACAGCCTCCGCCATATCCGCAGCCGAGACGATCTTCCTGACGGTCACGCCCTTCGGCGACGCAAGGGCTACCTGACCGGATACGAGAACCACCTCCGCCCCGCGGTCCCGGGCGGCTTCCGCCAGCGCGTACCCCATCTTTCCGCTCGAATGATTTGTAATATAGCGGACAGGATCGATCGCTTCCTGGGTAGGTCCGGCTGTCACAAGGACCTTCTTGCCGGCAAGATCCTTTGGACGTTCCCTCTCGAACAGTACTTCATTTGCAGCATCCACGATCGTCTCAACGGACGCAAGCTTTCCCCTGCCCACATCACCGCATGCCAGAAGGCCGGTGTCAGGCGTGATGATTTTATAGCCATAGCGGATAAGCTTAGCCAGGTTCTCCTGAACGATCGGGTTGTCATACATGGCAGTATTCATAGCAGGAGCGATCAGCTTAGGGCAGGTCGCCGCCATGATCGTGGTGGTTGCCATATCGTCCGCGATGCCGTTCGCAATCTTGCCGATTATGTCGGCGGAAGCCGGAGCGATGAGGCACACGTCCGCCGCCTTTGCCGCCGCGATGTGCTCCACCTCGAACTTGAAATTCCGGTCGAATGTATCGATCAGGCATTTGCTGTTTGTCAGCGTTTCAAATGTGACCGGCGTGACGAACTTTGCCCCGTTGGGTGTCAGGGTGACCGTGACACTCACGCCCTCCTTCACGAATGCTCTCGCAATATCACACGCTTTATATGCCGCGATCGAACCGGACACAGCCAGAAGTACGTTCTTTTTTCCGTCAGGCATCATAGTAATTTCCTCGCTTATCAGTATTTCTCGTTCATTTTATCAATGATCTGCTTCTCACGCTTCTGCATGAGAAAGGCTTCCGCGACAAGGATCACAGCTCCGCCGACGGCAAGTCCGATGCCGACGACGATCAGGACAATTCCACCGACAATCATAACTATCTCCTCCTTTTATCCGAACCATCTGCCTTTTCTCAGTTTTTCTTCAGGCTGATTTATCCGAACCAGCCGCCCTTTCTCAGTTTCTCGTGAAGCTCCCGGAGCTTCAGCATCTCATCATCCGCCAGGTTGCCGCTGGAGGAGAAGAGGGCATTGGCGCGATTGTAAGCATCCCGGAACTCATCGTAGGTGCGCTCACTCTCCTGCCGCTCCTCCTCGATGGCAGCCTCAAGGAAAGCCTTTCTCTTAAAGCCGCGGTAATCCTCGGGATAATTTCTCGTCAGCTCCGATACAAAATCAGCGGCTGCATTGTAATCGCCGAGTGTCTCGGATATGTATGCCAGCCGATCCAGCGTATGGGCTGACGCGCTGCCCTCATCCTTCAAAGTCATATACTGCTTGTAGGCAGTTCTCATATAGGACGCTTTTTTGGTCACATTTTTCTCGGCATCCGCCCTCTCGGTCCAGACATCCGCGAGCTCCGAGACCAGCGTGAGGTAGAACCGGCCGTCCGCGGATCTCACCTGCTCCGTCAGGAAATTGATCCGCTTCTCCGTCTCCCCGGAGATTCCGTAGAGCTTCGAGATCATGAGGACAGACCTTCGCGTCATATCCGGTTCTCCCACTTCGGCTGCCTCCATGTACAGAGTCATAGCCTTCTCATACTCTCCCTGCATGTAGGCCGTCTCCGCGCTCACGTATGGGATGACAGACTTTCCTGCCTGATGTTTTGTGAGTTCAGCCGTAAGGGGATCCGCCTCCTCGGGTCTGCCGTCCCTGATGAGACTTACCGCCTCGTCCCTGAGTGTCCTCACATACAGGTTTTCAGCGTCTTCGGGCATATAGTAGACAGCGTCCGAGAAAGCTTTGTCCGCCTCCTTGTAATCACCCAGCTCGAACTCGGCGTTGCCCCAGGTAAAAAACATCTCGCTGCGAAGGGCTGCGTTCTCCGCGCTCGCCTCGATCTGCCGGTTCCTCTTCACGGCTTTTCCGCAGTCGACCACAGCCCGGTACTCGCCTCGCTCGTAGAGATTCTCCATCTCGAGGACATAGGCATAAAGCTTTCCCGGCAGGAGCGCTTTCGCTTCCTCAATGAAAACCATATTTTTTTCGGGAGTATCGGAATCCTCAGCGGCCCTGACACTCTCCACCAGTTTGGTGTATCTTGCATATTTCCCGTAGCTGCGCACAAAGAATCCTGCTCCGACAAAGACCGCGCCTGCCGCAATGCAGGCAAGACCCGCCATCATTCGCTTGTGGGATTCGCGCCTGTATCTCTTGTACTGGGAATCCTCACGGTAAAGATGGCGCAGAGCATCCGAAAGTTCAAGTCCGCTTCTGTATCCCCGGGCGTCATCCGCAAGACAGTTTTCTATGACATTTGCAAATGGCTCCGACATCTCCGGCAGACACTCCCTGAGCGGTTCATGGGGCGAGGCGGGCTTCTTTCCGGTGAGGAGCTCGTACATGACCTCGCCGAACGCGCGGATATCACGTGCAAATGCCTCCGCGTTCGCCTCCGACACAAAGGTCTCCCTTCGCCTCTGATAGAACCTCTTATTCTTTTGCCATGAAGCCTCCTCCGCTTTTGATTCATCCTGCAGTCTGACAGCTTCCTGAATATCGTAGTTTACCAGCCTCGCGCTGCTCTTTACCGGGTCGATCAGGATATGGGCCATATCCACCCGGCCATGAGCAATCGGATACCTCCGCCCGTGCAGGGTGGACAGCGCTTTCGCGATTCCCCGGGCCCACCGGAGAACTTCCTTCTCCTCATAGTGGCCATGCATGAGAAATGCGCTCCTCATGGACGCGCCTTTTACGTCATCGCAGACCGCATAGAGGGTACCGTCATACACAGCAGCATCAAGGACCGCCTGAATGTGACTTCCTTCCACAGTGGATAGGGCTCTGACACGGAGGAGCAGCTCGCTGTCTCTGACATTAGTGACAGTCCGCACGAGAACGAACCGCTCGGTCTTCATATCGTACGCGCGGCTCACCGTTTCGCCCCCGTATGAAATTCTGTCGCGGACCGCGTAACGGTCTGCCAGGCGTATTCCCTGTGCCAGCATTTTTTCCCTCATTCAGTAAAATATAAAAAGTCAGTAACAGGTCTCTCGGAACCCGTTGCCGGTATATTCAGAAGCTGCTTTTCGAATACAAGCGAGCTGCTGCCTCCTCCGTCGAGGCATTTGCCGAAACCGCAGTCCCGGGACATCAGCGTATCGCGGATCTCATCGTAAGTCATGCCTTTATTATAACCTCCATTGCCGGCGGTGATAATATAATATTCGCACGGTCTGACCATTCCTATAGCGGTTCTCGGGTACCTGTACTGCTCGCTCTGAATACCCACGTTCACCGCCTGACCGTTGGAGATGAGCAGGGTATCGCCGCAGCACCATGTATCTGTGACTCCCATCGCGAGAAGATCCTGAACGGTCATCCCCTGCTGAGGTGAGAACAGGTTCCCGCTGTTCGTAAGGCATATCTCCATACCGTTGGCCGTCATTTTGCTGTCCGGCATGACCTGGCTGTTCTTGATCGAAATATCCGCCATCGTCGGCGTGTTCGTGACGTAGCTGAAATTGCTGCCGTTTATTCCCACGACCCAGCCCAGTCTCTCCGCAGCGCTGGTCGGAGTCTCCCTCGCTCCGCCGTAGTCGTCATTTGAAAGACCTGCGTGGATCTGTGACGGGTCATCGATGATGATATGGGTCAGCAGATAATAGTATTCATACGTCTCATACTCATTGATAGTCACCATGATCGTATCAGTGAGATGCAGATATTTAGCGCTCGCAATCTCATCCGCATAGTCCTTCATGGCCCGATGGATCTCCGTGTCCCTGCTGGCATTTACCGTGAACGCATAGGTCCCTCCGCGATAATCGAACGATATCTCCGTATCCCCGTAGACAAGCGGCAGGTAGGCTTCGGGCTCAAGGCGGACCTCATCCATCTCCGCATGCTCCTCGTGCCCGTCCTTATATTGCAGGCGGATGCCCGTCACGTTAAGCATATCTTCCTGAAAGAGAAGGCCGGGGTCTGTGTCCGCGATTGCGCCCATGACGGGTTCTATTTTGATTTCGCAGGAGGCTTCTCCCGCAAATGTATCCACGGTCACTTTCCCGTCTTCCCTGAGGGGCTTCGGATCTCTGACTGTGAAGATCTTTGTCTCCTTTTCATGGCCGTCCCCGTACCGGATCACGCAGGTAAGGTTCTCCGCCGACGGCAGCGTGGTCTCGTAGAAGAGGCCGTCCTGAATAAGACTTGCCCCCACAGCCTTCACCGGATCGACAGCGAGGACAGAGTCTCCGTACGCTGTCGTGACCGGCAGGGTTACTTTGTCGAATATCCCTTCCTCCGGGAGCTTAGGCATTTCCTCCGGGACCTCTTTTTCTCTCCCGTCCTCATACACGAGAGATGTAGTGACCCGCTTTGGGTCGACCACGTCACTCTGATACAGTTTTCCGTCATATCCGGTGATTATTTTCTCAGCCTTCACGAACGGTACGCTGATGCTCGCGGTCCATTTATCGCTGATGAATGTGTATTCCGTGACGGTTGCCGGAACTGCTTCGTCTTTCGGTTCCGACGCATCCGGGCCTGCTCCCGACGCATCAGAATCTATCGCCGCTGCTGTACCCGAGTCTACTGCGGCATTCGGTTCCGCCGCGTTCGATTCTGCGCTGCTCTCCCGGCCGACCGGCACCTCGGTTGTCATGGAGAACTCAGCAGCCTCTTTCCGCACACCGAAAAGCGTCCTTGTCTCCACCTTAAAATCATCCTCGGTCAGCGCCTCGTACTCATAAAGAGTTGCCGTCGGTTCTGCTGTAATGCCTACCGGTACGAGGAATCCAAAAAAAAGAAAGATCACTGCGGCCGCGGCTATAGCAATACCTGCCAGCTTCTTTTTGTTCATCACTATTTTGGTCAATTTCCAGTGTTTCCCCCACTTAAGTAAAAACGAGGCTGCCCGTACAGCCCCGTGAGTTCTAAAATCAATGCATTACCTGAGACAATACCGACATCAGCTCTTCAATCTCGACCGGCTTTGCCAGATAAGCGTCCATACCGGCAGCAAGTGCTTTTTCACGGTCAACCTCATAGGCATTCGCACTCACGCCGATGATTGGAATCGAGCTTCGCGAAGAAGCGCCGCCGTCCATCATGCGAATAGCTTCCGTCGCCTCGTACCCGTTCATCACCGGCATCTGGATATCCATGAAAATGCCGTCATAATAATCCGCCGGGTTCTTACGCACCATTGCGATGGCCCTCATGCCGTCCTCGGCGTACTCGACATTTGCACCCAGATGATTCATGAACTTAGTCAGAATCGCGGTATTGATCATACTGTCCTCGACGACCAGGAACCTCTTGCCCGCCATCAGCTGTTCAATCGGCACCTTCTCATCTTCCGCTCTCTTGGGGAGCAGTTCTACCGGGTCCTGCAGCTTAAGATCGAGGATGACCGTAAACGAACTGCCGGAACCGCGCGTGCTGTGCACAGTGATCGTACCGCCCATGAGCTGAGTCAGCCTGTACGCAATTCGAAGGCCAAGACCTGCTCCTTCGTATTCGTTTACATACTCTCTGGCAAACGGCTCGAACAGTCTCTTCTGGAACTCCTCACCGATTCCGATTCCGGTATCTTCCACCAGGAATTCATATGAGAGGGCGTCCGTCTCGTGGCTCTTCCTGTGCCGGACAGCGAGCCTTACCGCTCCGCCCTCCGGTGTGAATTTCACTGCATTCCTAAGAAGATTCAGGAGCACAATTGACAGATTGCCTCTGTCGCAGATGACTCTGGAGTGTTCAAGATGCCCCATCTCTACAGAGAAACTCTGCTTTTTGGCCTCTGCCATCGGCTCTATGATCTCCTGAATATCCCGGATGATAGTTTTCAGATCATTCGGAGCGGCATCGATGCGCACGCGGCCGGTCTCGATGCGCACAAGATCCAGAGTATTGGTGATCAGCCGCTGCATCATTGTACTGTTCTTCAGAATACGCTCGAGATTCGTCCTGACAAGCTCATCTTCCTCGCTCTGCAGGGCCATGGCTGCGTCTCCGACCACGCTGTTCATGGTGACGCGGAGCTCCTGAGACATATTTGCAAGAAAGACCATACGGCGCGCGCCGGCTTCCCGCTCTTTATTCAGCATATCTTCAAGCAGACTGCGATTGCGCTCACGTTCCTGGCGCATCAGAAATACTTCCGCCCGGTCGTCATCAACTTTTTTATAGCACATGATGACTTTCGTCGGAATCTCGCGTCTTCTTGCTACGACTCTATATTCAACACTACGCCACTTTCCGTAATTTACGGGAAAGGCCAGATCAAAATAATCTTTATCTGTCAGCTCTTTTTTCAGATTATCGATGCTGCCGACCTCTTCTCTCCACTTGGAAAATTCAAGGTCAACCCTCTCCTGACTATACTTGCTGTTGAGCTCGGAATACCTGCCGGACCGTTCCATACCGAATGTACCGTATTTCTCAGTCTCGTACACGACCTCCATATAGTCGTTCTCCAGATCCACTTCATAAATCAGTAAATATCTGGATAATATGGAATCGATTATCTCCCCTTCAAGTCTGCCCATAAAAGCCCCCGATTCCCGCCTCTGTCCGGTATCACTGTTTTGCCGATAAACGATAAACATCTGTTTCTGAAGCTGACCCCCGCCGCAAAGACCTTTACAGAGCCTGCCGGCATTTGGGCAGAGGTACCCTATACTGAGTTATATTATCGTACAAAACCACCAATTTGTATATAGTAATCTTAAAAATCTTATAAATGTTTAACAATTGTAAATGTCGGTATATTATTTGGTCGACATTTTTCGGGTTGTGAAGTGATATGGGATTCGGACCGGTTCCGAACCCATTCCGATGCAGAAAGCGCATGATCCGGGCCGGTGCAAGACTCGCCCGCGAGGCAAAAGCGCGGGATTCGTATCAGTGTTATCCAAGCGGAATTTCCACCACTCTTGCCATATTGGTCAGACACTCTTCAATCTGGTCAGATATCTCCCTCACAAGGCGCTCGGAGATCTCCTCATTTTTCTCCTTCTCAAAACTCTCATAGAAACTTGCCCGGATCTCGTCCTTCAGCTGGTCCAGATGATCCTCAAAGTAGCTTTTCGGGACAAGCTTACGGATCGGGCGCGGAATGTCAAGATCCATGATCGCTTTCTGCATCCGGTTCTTTCCGAGGATGAGCACAAGCGCCGTGATGACGAAGCCCGCGATAATGCCGACAAAACCTTCGGCAATGAGGGCCACGCCGCTGCCGCCGCACAGAAGCCCGATAATGAGGGCAACGATCGTGTCTATGAGCAGAGTCATCTCCTCCACATTGAACACGTTCTTGGTGTCAAGATGTATATCAATATCCGACAGGGCGAGATATGACGAGAGGCTCAGAGCTTTATAGGGCACATTGTGGTTCACGCAGATCGGCACAGTGTGCTCCTCGACCTCATAGGCGACAGGCCGCAGCCACTGCTGGACAGGTTCTACAAGCAGCTGCTTTGCCTCGTCCGTGTGCAGGAATGCCTCGATGTCCTTCTGCAGCTCACCGTCGATGTCGCTCAGCCGCTTGATTTTTCCGTCCCTCCAGCGGTGAATCACCGGCAGCATGACCTTCTTGAGGATCGGGCCGGTCATGGAATCGACCGCCCTCATGTAGAGACCGTCCACATTCTCAGACACAATACGCTCGATCACCGAAGAATCGATCAGATCCTGCAGCTCCTTGCGGAAAAGTCTCAGTTCCTCGTCTATCCTGCCGCTCAGCGCAAGCCCCTTGGCCACAGAAAATTCCGGCTGAATTTCCGTAATGATGACCGCTTCCGGGTAGACCTCCCGACACCAGTCCCTGATCTCCGCGAGCTTGGAAACGCCGCCCGTCATGAAAATGAGGTCCGGCATATCACCGTTTATATGTCTCCTCGTCTCCTGCAGGCTCTCAATAAAGACCTCCTTAAAGGACTTCCCGCCGAGCCTGTCCGTCTTTTTGTGCAGGATGCGGTCAGCCACGGACGCATCCATTTTGAGGACCAGTTTCAGCGGCTTGTCATAATAGACCTGGACTGTCTTCACACACGGATTGTCCTTCCAGTAGCCCTCATCCGAGAAGTATTTTTCCTTAAGTCGTCGCGCTGCAAATTCACAGTAGCTCCGCCACGACGGACTCTCCGCAAACACTTCCCTGAGCCGCTTTCCGTCCTTCGACGTCTCTAACGAGCAGTCGAGGAGCAGCTCATCCATGATTCCGCCGCCCAGGAAAACCTCACCCGCTGTATGCAGCGGAGCTTCCTTTCCGCCGGAAATGTAGGCGAAGTCCGTCGTCGAGGATCCGATATCCACGACCAGGACCGGATGACTAAGGATATCATAGCCGACCTGCAGGTGCTTTGACTGACAGGCGGAAACAAGGGCTGCCCTCGATTCGGAAATGATTTTCACCGGCGGGTAACCGATCTGTTCAAAAATATAGCGGTAGCGCTCTCTTGTCTGCGCGTCCCAGCCGGCGGGGCAGCCGATATACATGCTGCAGTCCTCGCCCTGAATGTAATCTCCGTTTCTTATCAGCTCTCCCAGGACACCTGCCGCGAAGCTTTTTATATCCCGCTCGCAGTCCCGGTCAACAAGAAAGCGGCTCTTGAAGCGTATCTTTCGTTCAATCGCCTCCGCCGAATAGCAGGCGCTCTCACCGATCAGAATGTCCTGGTTGACCAGCCGGGCGTAGGCAGTAATAAAGCTTTTGGCGTCCCTGACAGAAAGCACCTCGGGGACAGCGGACGAATCATTTTTTAGCCTGGTAACAGCACTCTCGGCGTCGCCAAGGTCAAATCCGAAAAATCTCTCCATCTCACATTCCTCCCTGTGCTATCCCTCTTACGAGGACCGCTCCGTCCTTCACCAATGCCGGCCGGATCGTCCCGCGCCTCTTCGAGGGCATCTTATTGAACCAGCGCTCTGTCTCTGCCGAGTAATCGACGACGTCAAGTCCCCGCCTGTGCAGATAGAACTTAATATTGGAAATGGTATCCTCGGAGTCACCCTCATCGCGCTTTGCATAGGCTGACTCCAGAATGCCTGACAGGAGCTCGAGTTCCTCCGACTCGGCCTTTTCGGATTTCATCTCTATCACAGGAGTTTCCATCTGCTCCCTTCCGTGAATATCCTGAAGGTTCCGATCAATGACCGTCATCATGCGAAGCAGGTTCGAATATATCTTGCTCCCGTCCACCCGGGTCTCGAAAATCTGATCCCGCGTCTTTGGCATGGGGCGTTTCCCGCCGAACCTCACTCCGGCGACAAAGGTTCCGACAAAACCTGCGATGAGACCGATAAGGCCGACCGGTGCCAATACCGCCGGCGCAAGTGCAAGCACAAGTCCTCCGGCCGCCATGGCACCTATGCCTCCAGCCAGAGGTATAATGTAATTTTTCCCGTTCACCTCTGTACCGACGGTGCGCTCATAGGCACGGATCTCGCCTGTGCTGTCGACCAGAGAGATGGCTGCCCTGGCTGTCTGCATCGAGTAGTAAGCCGCTTCGCTTACCCGGTCACTTGGGGATTGTTCGTTGTACTCGAGAAGAAGGCGGCCAAGTTCATCCTCGCATTCGCGGGCGGCCTGTTCGGGAGAGTCGGCATTTGCAAGACGCGTCATGAGCCGCTCTTTATCTTTTTCAAGCAATTCTCTGATGTTCATAAATACAATCCTTTCGATAATGGTAGTCGAAAACCCGGTGCCCATGGACGATGCGGTGTCATCATGTAATCCTCCTGCTATGTAATTAACCAAATTACCGGGGAGAATACCGGATTTTCAGCCCTAAAAACAACATGGACGATCCCGCGTTCATGCATGCAGGACCGTCCACATAAAATCCATTAATAACCGCCGAATACGATGACCGGAGTACCGACCTCCGTATGCTCATAAAGCGTTGCCGCGGCGTTGTACGGCAGATTGATGCAGCCATGGGAACCGGAACTGTAATAAATCGTTCCTCCGAAGCTGCCTCTCCAGGACGCGTCGTGCAGACCGTAGCCCCTGTAGAACGGCATCCAGAAGTTGACAAATGATGTGTAGGACGGGGCCCCGTTCACCATCGGTCCCCTCAGAGTACGGTTCCTCTGCTTATAGTAAATCGAGTAAAGACCAAGCACCGTGTGTCTTGATGAATCATACTTTGTACCCGACACGCACGGCGTGTCGAGGACCAGCTGACCGTTCTCATAGTAATAGACATGCTGATTAGAGAGATCCGCCTCTACATATGTTCCGCCGAATCTCGCATCGACATCCTTATTGAGAGAATACAGCGGTTCCTTCTCCTCGGAAGTGCATTCTTTGAGCTCTTTGAATAGGGCTTCTGTCTCACCCGGCTGGTCGACCACATGTCCGTACTCCGCGCAGGACAAGTTGATCGTTCCGGAATTTGTCGACGGGAACGGAATCGATGTGTGTCTCTCATCGACCTCCGCCGCGATTCCGGCAACATATTTCGCGCAGTTATCGCGGATGGTAGCATCGTCCAGATAGTAGTAACCGTTGTCCTGTCTCGTGATCCAGTCGATCAGCATCCCGCGGTCAATTGTCTTGGTCACGTCTTTCGGAAGCTTATAAGTGATCTTGGTCGACAGGAACTTGTTCAGATTGTCGCACTGATAAATGAGATCCTGATTGTCCGCCGTGACCGTCGGAGTCTCGTAGGAGCCCTTGATATCGGTGAGGCTGCCCTCCATCACCGAGTTCGTGACCATCTCATTCAAAGTCGGGAGTATGGCGTCCGCGATCGGGGCGTTGCCCTGGGTCTCCGGAACGATCTCGAACTCCTTCTTGTCAGTGATGTTCAGATCCGCGTTTGTGGGCGTGACGACATTTTCCACCTGGAATTCAGGCATCGCCTTCACGACCTCCGCGAGCTTGGCTTCATCAAATGTGTGGTTCTCCGGGACATCAATCTCAACTGTCTGTCCCATATTTCTGAGGACCCATGTCAGCGGGTTCTGATCTTTCATGGCCTGCTCAACTTCACCTGTCGAGACATATCTGTAGCCGATCTGCTCCGGTGTGATCGTCTCCTTCTCACCGTCGCGGAAAGTGAGCGTCAGGCTGTAAGTGTCCTCGACGCGGGCCCTGATATCTTCCTCGACCTCCTCAACGGTCTGGCCGCTGACGTCATTTCCGTTGACATAAGTGCCGATCATGAACTTATCCGTGTACTGGTAAGACTGGGTCAGATAATAGAATACGAAGAGGCCAATGATCGCCGCCAGGAGCAGACTCGTGCGGAGCAGTTTGATCCAGATCGGCGTGCGCTTTTCCGGGACCGGCGGCTCGGAAGCCGGCGGAGTTGAGTCTGGCTGCACGGGTTCCGCAGATGCGGCGTTCTCCGGGGCTGCGTTCTCCGCTTGCGGCGCGGTTGCTGCGGTGGCAGCTGTAGTACCGGCTGCTTCAGTTGTTCCGATGTCTGCCGTTGCTGCAGTTTCGGCAGCTTCTGTCGGCTCTGCTGCTGCAGTTTCGGCGCTTGCTGTCGGCTCTGCTGCCGCTGTTTCTATCGTAGTTGCTGTTTCGCCTGTGTCAGATACAGGTATATCCGTCGCATCAGCTGCTTCTGTTATCCCTGCTGCAGTTGCTGTTTCAGCATCTTCAGGCACACCGCCTTCACCGGCCGCCTTGACATTACGCAGGTTTCCCGCTGTCTGCGCGGGACGCTCATACTCATGATTGAGTTCAGCCAGAAGCTCCTCACCGGCAGGACCGATTCCAACGGAGCCCTCAATATTAATACCAGTGGGATTTACCACCCCATGGTCATCCCTGTAATTACTCATTTAAATACTCCACCTGAGAAAATATTACACACTATATTAGACCAATATCACCAGAAAAGTGTTGCAGATTGCTGTCAATATTGTTAAAAAAGTGCAAACCCCATAACATAATACTCGATTTAGTGTAATACTTCAAGAAGTCGTGGGCATTTCTAAGCCTAATTGAGTTCATTGGTTCAGCATAGTTTGCGCCTCGTTTTATCTATTCTTGCTCCCAGCGCGTAAAGCTTGTCTTGTTTATTGCCGAGGTATGATGGCTCACTTGCCATTCGCGCATTATGTCCTTATGGCACATAAATAGCAAAACCCATACGAAGATATAGAACAATTTAAGATGATTTAATTTAGCCTACATCACTTAAGAGTCGGCAGTCTCTTTTATCAAGCTGATTTGAATACAACTGCCAAATTGACCCCCACTTAAGAGTAACCAGCAGTCGCTTTTGCAAAATAATGCACATACGCAGTGCCATACAAGACTCAAATCAAGCTGCATAGGCAGTCGCGCAAGCTCGATTTTAGTTATATCTACTGTTGACCCAAACTGAATGAACAGCTTAAAAGCAGTTACTATTAATGTTTTTGATACTCGGTGATGGTAAGACGTTCTTATATGAGATTTTGATCAGCACTTAGCAAAAGGTGCTTTCTCTAAAATCTACTGCCCTCTAACCCTTCCGGGCAGTCAACTTACGCCGCATCGACCTATGATGACTGCCTGCCTGAATTCTTGCCTTCAGTCATTAAGAATTGATTTCATTGCAAGAGACTGCCTTCAATGCCACTGAGCAGTCAACCTACGCCGGAAAGGACAAAGATGACTGTTCGCCATTACTACTTTGGTGCGAAGAGTATGTATAGATTCTATCGCAAGAATAAAATTACGCGCCAACTAACTCATTCGAGCTTTGGCGCGTAATTTATTTCGAGACTCAATTTTTCTATTCTTCCGGCGCGTCAAGGCATGTCTGGCACCTATGCGAAAAGATGATGTCTCCCCTCCGTCACTCCCCCGCCGCCTGCTCATAAAGAGCCGCGAGCACCTCGGGAGTCACTGATCCCTTCTGGTTGTAAATGACGATGCCGTTCCGGTCGAGCACAATGGTCTGCGGCAAGGTCGACGAGCCGTCGACGATGCTCCACAACATGTCGTCCTCCGTGTCGACAGCGAAGGGAATCGTCCAGCCCTTGTCGGCCAGGAATTCCGCCGGATCATCCGTCACGATGGAAGAATGAACGGCAAGCATGGCAATATCTCCCTCATGCTGCTGATAGAGTTCGTCAAAATGCGGAAGCTCCTGCACGCATGGCGTACAGTAGGTCGCCCAGAGGTTGATGAAGACGACTTTGCCCCGGGTATCCGCAAGATGGAACTCCGAGCCGTCAAGGCACTCCATCGTGAAGTCAGCAAGCTCCATGCCAGGCTCAAAACCTATAGTTGCTCCCGTCTGGCCTGTAGCATCTACACCGGTTCCAGCCTGACCGCTACCCTCAGCTCCTGTTGCCGCCTGTTCGGAAACCCCCGCTCCGGTCTCTGCGCGGACTGCCGGATCAAGGAAATTGAACCACACAAGCGCAAAACATAGCACCGCAAGCGCAATGCCCCAAGCAATCCTTCCTGCTTTTTTGCGGCTCTCATATGCCTTCCTATCGAGAGTTTCCGCCGGTGTTTTCACCGCATTGTCCACTCTGAGAGAGCCTGCTTCCGCCGCAGTCTTCACCGCATTGCCCGCTTTGATCGAGCCTGCTGCCGCCGTGGCTTTCAGCGAGTCTGTTTCCTCCGATGCTATCAGCACCACCTTACCAGCCTTGAGCGAAATGGCCTTCTGCGCACACACGTCCATGCACTTTGCGCAGTGAATGCACTCATGATCGCCCACATGGCGAACATCCATGCCGCAGTTCCTCACGCAGGCCCCGCAGCTGTTGCAGCGGCTCTGATCCACCCGCACTCCAACGAGGCAGAACCTGTTAAACAATCCGTAAATTGCGCCGAGCGGGCAGATGAAACGACAGAAACTCCGGTAGCAGAAAATGCAGACAAGTCCGATGATCAGCATGATAGTGAACTTCCTCGTAAAGAGGATTCCCAACATACCGAAAAGGCTTGTATTTGCCGGATTGGACAGGAGGCCGATCGCTCCTTCAAATGTTCCCGCCGGGCAGATATACTTACAGAATCCCGGCACCGGAATATCGTGCGCAAGTCCGTACCAGAGCGGAATGGCCAGAACAAATACGGCCAAAATCACATATTTCAGCCATGTCAGCACTCTCGTAATACGGCTCTTCTTTATCTTATATGTAGGAATCTTATTCAAGAGTTCCTGAATAAGACCCAGCGGACAGAGCCATCCGCAGATGGTGCGCCCGAGGGTCACGCCGAAGAGCAGGAGAATGCCCATCACATACCATCCTGCCCGATGACCGGAAGAGGCCAGCGCATTCTGCAGCGCGCCTAGCGGGCATGCAGCAACAGCTCCGGGGCAGGAATAACAATTAAATCCGGGAGCGCATGCGTACTTCGCCGATCCTTGGTAAATCTCTCCGTCAATAAAGCCCTTCAGATGCGCGTTGTGAAGAAGCGCACTGTAAAGCTGTATGAGTCTTCTTGTCGAGGGACGGAGGTTCTTCCGTCCGATAGCATTTGTATTATCCAAGGCCTATACACTCCGTACAAATCTTAACTGCTTTACCAAAAACATCTCTTGCGCTTCCGTTAAAAGTGCCCGCAACGATCATCATAACTGCGACTGCCAAAAGAGCGATCCGAAGGAGCCGCGCCCGGTCTGCCGGCTGCACTTTTCCGTCATCTGCCTCCGGCTTCACACCTTCGGCTTTTTCCAGCTTGATCTGCTCCTTGGCGGCCATGATCTCACGTTCCATGCTTTTTTCCTGCAGCACAGTAGAAATCATAAGTATACCGAGGCCGATCAGCGTCCACGGGATGACATGCAGGATAAGGGCAAGGAACACAGGCTCCAGATCTCCGTTCGGGAAGTGGTTTCCGTTCGTTATATAAATAAGGATCGGAACCATGCAGAGTGCAAATGCAGCCCAGCCGCCATAATTAAGTTTCCTCTGCCTGCTCCGCTCCGCTTTCATCTCGTTGCTCGGTGCAGCAACGCGGCTTACGATCGTATCCCGCTGCCATTCGGTGTCTTTTGCGGGCTTGTCGGCATTTGCATCCGAAATCCTCATAAAGAGACCTGCGGCGGTCAGAACAATTCCGAGAACAAGCACCGGCATGACAGGACCCGCCGCTGCTGCCACCTTCTCGCGGGTATAAATCCAGCTCAGGGGATCGGCTGCCTTTAAGACCAGCCCGTCCCGGTAGATCATGATTGCTGCGGCGGCTAGCATCGCGCAAACCACAATGCAGAGAACAGACTGTACGATTAAATACACCTTATTCTTATTCACGTCCGCTCCTTTCTTCAAGATGCAATCTGCCGGAGGGCTGACTGCATCGGAAACGCCCTGCTAAGTTGAAAGAAATCTTCCCGCCTTTCGCCGCAGGAATTCTCAATACTTCAGTTGATATTTTCAAGTCTCGCTCGCGAGACTTGACGCGGGATTCGGGTCAGCGTTAGCTGACATCTTCCAAACCGAATCCCTGCGGTCTCCGCTTCGCTACGGTCAGCGCAAAGCGAACGTCCACTGGACGTTCTGCGCCCTCGCGGAGCGTATATCTCAGTGGGGGATTGACACCCGCCACGGAGACTAGTTTGTTGCCCACCGCCTATAGAGGCGGGGGTCATCTCACACTGAGATATATATTTCATATTAACATACTGAGTTTTCTCACTCAAGAATGTATAAGCCTCGCTCGGTAAACATCGCGGTTCAAAGTTCTCTCGTCAGATTGCGGATCCACTCCCCGCTCTTATAATGCCTGAGTGCGAACGGCATCTTGGCAAACTCATCCGTGCACATGCACAGATATACAATGAGCGGCGGCAGCTTCAGCACGAATGCGCTCACAAGCCCAAGCGGCACGGCAAAGCACCACATGCAGATGATATCCAGCTTCATGCCGTACCTGGAATCCCCGCCGCATCTGAAGATTGACGCAATCAGCACCGTGTTGATCATCTGCCCCATCTGATATACGCAGTTGACAGGGAGCATTACCCGCAGATAACCTACTGCAACAGGGGAGAGTTTTGCAAATGACGGGATCACCGGAGACAACACCAGCAGCACCAATCCCTGCACGATACTCACGATCACAGTGACCTGCATGATCGAGGAGGCGTCCTCTCTGGCGCGGCTGATTTGATTTGCACCGAGCTCGACACCGAGAAGTATGGATGACGCGGCGGAAATGCCGAATCCTACCGTCGTTATGAGATCTCTGGTGACCGTCACGATCGAATTGGCCGCGACAATATCCGAGCCCAGATGGCCCATGATGATGGAGTTCATATTGAAGGCCAGTCCCCACATAGCGTCATTGATGAAGGCCGGAAGGGAATAGCGGACGAAATCGCCGACGAGCGCACGCGGGATGGTGAACATGTTGACCGGATTCTTCGGCATTATTCTCTGACGGACAAAATCCACAAGGCAGATCGACAGCTCCACGAATCGGGAGATCGCGGTCGCAAGGGCAGCTCCGCGAATTCCCATCTGAGGAAATCCCCAAAGGCCAAAGATGAGGACTGCGTTCAGTACAACATTGAGACCGAGGGCAAGCACCGAAACTTTCGTCGCCATGGAGACACGCTCACAGCTCTTCATGATGGACAGATATGGCTGCGTAATGCCCATAAAGAAATATGAGAGAGCGACCCAGCGAAGATAATCGGTTCCTGCATCGATGAGCTCAGGCACATTTGTCCATATGCGTATGACAAAGCCGGGGAAGAAGGCGGCTGCTGCGCAGACGATTGTCGACACCGGGACCGATATGATGAGTCCCATGCCAAAAATTCTGGCGACAGTCCTGCGGTCGCCCCTGCCCCAGTACTGGGAAGCAAGGATCGTGAGCGCTGACGCGAGCCCGAAATACACAATATTCAAAATGAACTGGACCTGCCCGGCCAGAGAGGCTGCCGAGAGAACTGTCTGATTCACCTGTCCGAGCATGACAACGTCGGCCATACTGACAGCTGATGTGATCAGATTCTGTATGACTATGGGCAGAAGCAGTGTAAGAAGCTTATGATAGAAGCCCTCGCGGGGCTTTGTGTACAGCATAGGTAAAACATCCTCTCAGTCTGAGCATTACAAAGTGAGGTCTCGCCTGCGAGTTTTTTGGTATCTTTTTGTGAGTGGTGTGACCTTTTGTGACCGCGATTACGAGCAAAGCATTATGTCGACTATCAACCCGTTTTCGTTATGTCATTAATCCTTCAGACATGTAACCGGAACAACATACACTCCATCCTGACGTTTATAGGCAAATGGAGCGACTCCGCATAAAACCATCATAAAGGCCGGATCACGCATTTTTTCTGTGTCAATTCTGCCAGCCAGTTTCTTAAGGTTCTCAGCCCCTTCGTTAATCAACTTGTCTCCACCCAGCTTCACTTCAACCAAACCATATCTGCCGTTTCTCAAATGGATCACAGCATCACACTCAAGACCTGTTTTATCTCTGTAGTGATAAACAGTGCCATCCAAGGCTTCAGCATATATCCTCAGATCTCTGACGCACAGGTTTTCAAATATTAAGCCCATCAGTTCCAGGTCATTGATCAGATCCACAGGACCGATACCAAGCGCTGCGGTCGCCACAGACGGATCAACAAAATATCTTGTATCCGATGTGCGGATCGCTGTCTTTGACCGCAGATTTGGATTCCATGCAGGAGAGTCTTCGATGACAAAAATCCTCTTCAGAGCATTCAAATAGCTATAAAGGGTTTCCTTGTCAAAGGTTTCTATATCATTACTTATCACATCTGTTCGGATAGTTTCCAGGGAGACCTGTGTCGAAACATTTCTGGCATACGATCTCATGACGCGCTTTGTTCTCTCAGGATCCCGTTTCACACCATCTGCTCTGGAAATATCGTCATTTATAATTGCATCATAATAATCGAAGGCTTGCCTTAAAGCGACTTTCTCTGAATGATTCAAGGCTGCAGGCCAGCCTCCCCGACAAATCATGAAAGCAATATCCTCAATACAGTGATCGTCTATGGCTGAAATATCTTTTCCGTTAAACATATCGCATAATGATACCTGTCCACTGGAATCTCTGGATTCAAACAAAGACATCGGCCTCATACGCATGCGAACGATCCGTCCTGTGCCCGTGTGCATACTTTCATCCAACTTGACCGGAACGGAAGAACCGGTAAGAATGAATTGACCAAATTCACCTCTTCGGTCCACCTCATACCGCACTGCATTCCAGATATTTGTTGCAATCTGCCATTCATCAATCAAGTGCGGGACTTCACCTTCAAGAAGATTTGAAGGCTTTATTCTTGCCATTTGTTGATATTGCTCCGTCATATCCGGACGGTCCATTTCTATGACGCTCTTTGCAATATGCTTTGCCGATGTAGTTTTTCCACACCATTTAGCTCCTTCGATCAATACCGCCCCTTTAGACTCTAAATGTTCCAGCAACACCTTATCTGATACTCTTTGAAAGTACTCTTTCACTGTTAATCCCCTTAATTATGCATTGGCCAAGTATTCTTTCTTCCGTTCGAGTATTTGGACCATATTTATCCGTCTTTTTGGCTTAATTTTATCCGAGTATTTAGACCTTGTCAATGTTGCAACTAAAAACAGCCGGGAAAGTCAGCATTTACGCTACATTACGGCTTTTTTTCGCATCCTATCGGTCTGGTACTGCTGGTACTTCTCATATTCCTTTTTCGATTGCTGTTTCATGCCAGCCTCCGGTCATCTCGTCTGAACTGTTTTTCATAATGAGACTAATGTTCAGGCTAGGGATTGCTCCGCTTTTTGTAATGCTGCCCGGTCAGAATCACATGAAAGCGCAGTCATAGCTTCGTCGAAAGAGAGCCAATATATTTCTTTAATCTCTTCTTCTTGAGATACTACATTCATACTGTCTGTATAAGCCAAGAAGAAAACCACCGTTTTTAAGCAGTTTTCATAAGGGCTATACTCAATTATCTCACGAAACCCTTCTACAAACTTTACCGTTAGGCCAGTTTCCTCCAGAATATCCCGCGTAGCCGTCTGATGCTCAGACTCATCTTTCTCCATATGGCCTTTACAGATGGAACGGTGACCTTTCTGCATCTGTTCAATAAGATAAAGACGCATCCCATTCAGTTCAGTATATATTACTGCGCCACAGCTCTTCTCGAAGTCAATCATTCTTTGCCACCCAATAGGGCAATAGCCTCTTCAAATGTTATGACGTCAGCCAGCTCTTCCCAAACATCCTCATTGTAATATCTGTACGTTGTTTCACCGGTCATATAGTCATTGTCAAAGGTCGAATTGGTTCCTTCGGGAATGATTACTGTAAAACCTCTTTCGAAGGCAGATTTCACCGTGGCAAATAAAAAGCACTTTATGCGTTCTCACCGTTACAGTGTGATACTCGCCCCTTTCTTATACTGGTGCGATATTAACACTTGGGAGACGCAGATAAAATAGGTTGAGGAACCGAAAATCCGAAAGTGGCCATTTTTGTGATTTTCGCATAAACGCAAAAAGCGGTGATCTTACCGAATCACCGCCATACCATTATCCCAGATTTCTTCGCTCACTACATCGAGCT
>JAFRCB010000325.1 GCA_017404585.1 Lachnospiraceae bacterium | reverse complement strand
TTCTCGGTGACACCGAAGGCAAAAAGCTCCTCCGTGGTTTCAAAAGGGCGTCCGTAAATCTTTATAAACTGCTCCTTTGCTTGCTCTCCCAGCTTTGTGATCGCGTCCACATCCCTATAGGTGAGAAACAGGCTGCCCTCGCCGCGCTTCCTGCCCGCTACCTCATAGTAAGAGAGCACCTGCTCAAACGGAAGCTCAAAGGGATAGCCGATATCATGGAACAGAGACGTCAGCCCCCAGTATTCCAGAAAACAGCATGCCGCCGCATGGTCAACATCTGTTTTTGCCCCGTCCGTATCAAAGCCATAGAAGCGTTTGAAGCCTGCGCGGAAGGCGTCATTGGATTCGTAGATCGCCAGTCCCAGCGCAAAAACGTAGACCGAATGGGAATAGTGATCGCGGTGCTTCATGAGCAGAGAACTGCCGTTGGACTCGAACTCGGAGAGCAGCTCCACCATCTTTTTCGATTTGCCGTAATGCCCGAAGAACATTTCCAGATAGCAGTAATAAACGGTGTAGGCGTCCTCCGCCGCGCCGGAATCGATAAATTTTTCGAGTTCGCGTTCCAGACACAGGCGATTTATGTCCATCTGCATATTGTATGGAATCTGACCCGGTAAAAGGCTCGTTCCGTGAAAAGCGCAGTCTGTCTCGTCTGCACCGAATCCGAGCTCTTCGCATCTTGCGTGGAGAAACCGCAGCGCCATCGCTTTCAACCCGTGATCTACGGAGTCGTAATGCCGCTCAGGCTGGATCGGGCCGACGCCTTTCCCAAACGCTTTCTCGTTCCTGTTTTTCATCTGCTGCAAAGCTGTATATGCCATATCTTTCTTCCTTTCTCTGTATAAGCCCCGTGAGGCGATTAGTGCCCGCCGCTACGCAGACAGAGATATTTTTCCTCACAGGCGCAGCCTTCGAAGACGTCCCGCGCCCAATTCGCCACGCGGGATAAGTCGCCCTCGATCACAAGGTTTTTCAGATTCGTACAGCAGCCGAAGGCCCACGACTGAACCTCTTTCACCGAAGCCGGGATCGTCACGGACTCAAGATCCGGATTGTCTGCGAGCATGCCGGGCTTTATGACCTCCAGCCCCGGCTCGAAGCAGACACGGCGGATGCCGCAGCTGTAATAATCATATTCGTCATCCTCCTTTCGGATCATGACGGCGAACTCATCGGGCCAGTAATCCACGCGACTGGGAAACACCTCATTCCTGTATGGTGATTCCGCCTTGCTGGCAGGGATCCAGCAGCCTTCATCCGCATTCCGGACGAGAACAATATCCTCGTCGCAGAGATACGCATATACCTTTCCTTCCTGAAACAGGACCAGAATTCCGTCATCACGCATAAGGGCATCATACACAGGGATCCCTTCGATACGATCCGTTAGGTCGTCTCCGCCGTCCGGCAGAAAGCGTTTCTCCCGCTTGTCTTCACTCCAGATCCATATCCTGCCGTCCTTGAGCCAGACGATGCTTTTGCCGCTTGGAGATGCTGCTGCCGCCATAGGCCAAAATACTGAATCCTGTGTACTCCAGCTTTCTTTGATCACCGTGTTTGTCCGCATCTCTCCGGACTTGTCAACGATCATCATTGTCGAAGCAGGTGAAAAGGCTTCGGACTTCGGCCAGATATACACGCCGAAATGACTGCCGCCCGGCAGATCGCCGTAACGGCGGTAAACCTCGTAGTGCCAATCGTCCGGATTCAGCGAGACGTTATAGCGGAAGTCGCATTCTTCCCAGTTGTCTTTCAGATATGAAAGTTCGATGCCCGTGGTGGGGCGAAGCTTTTTTGTCACTCTCAGTCGTTCATGCTTTGCCAGATAGTACTTTATCGCCTCGTACAGATCGCGGAACCGACGGACGCGGTCGTGATCGGGGTCTTCCGAAGCTTCTTCCTGCGCCCTGTGTTCATCAACGAACCGCAGCAGCCGATCCGTATCTGTCGTTTCGAACGATCTACCATCATCCAAGTACCGAACAAGCTCAAATTCATCCTCCGGCTCCAACCACGTCAGAGATTCAAGATCTTTTTCAGGCACATCAATCCTTTCGATTACGGCACCATATCCCCAGCCGTAGACCTTCTCATAGGCGGCAAAGCATCCGTCCCTGAATACTCCGTAACGGATGAAAAAACCTTCACCGAACTCGGGAACATCCACATAAAGCACAGCCGAATCTCGGGACAGGATCCATTCCTTGTTTCCATGGGCGGTCACCCATGTGAACATTTTCGTTTCGCCCTCTCCCAGTGCAAACACAAAGCGGACAAACCCCCTCAGAGTGTAGTCGTCGCTGACTGCAGCCGCCTTATTGACCGAGTATTCCAGTTCCGCGCGATCGTCCAGAACGATACGCAAGAACTCATATCCTCTGTCGGCATAGGGAATATACGTCGAAAAACTGTGCCGGAGCAGAGCGAGCTTTTCCCGGCGGTCGGCGCGGCGATACCGCTCCCACGGCTCGGCAACCATCATTTGCAGCAATTCCTGATCATCCATAGCGAAGACCTCCGAAATCATTGTCCTGTGAACCCGCCGGCATCATCGGAGTAGAAATCACCCCGCGTGCCGCTGCTGATCTCATAAGCCCCGCCTGCCTCGAAGGTGAAAACATCGGTGGTGCTGTAATGGCCGGCATCTCCAAAGGCCTCCTCGTCGAAGATCCAGGTATCTCCCTCGGCCGTCTTTAAGGTATAGCGTCCGCACGGGAAACTCTGGCTGGTCTCTTCTCCGGGCGAAAGCAGCACCATGAACTCGGTCGAGCCGTCCATACGTACGAGCCTGTAGCAAGCCGACTTGTCGTCAGGCGCGGAAAGATAAAGCGTGCTTGTGCCAGGTCCGTACGGTTCATTACGAAGCGCCTCTTCTTCGGCGGCCTTCCGTGCAGCTTCCTGCTCTATAAAGGCATCGGCAGTCTCCGCACCCCTGACCAGCTCTCCCACATCGAACACGACAGCCGGATCCGAAAGCTTCTCGATCTTCAAAGATTCTCCATCGCCGGCAGGATCATCCGTGTAAGAAACCAGGAGATAGTCTGACGTCACATTGACCGCATAGACACTGCAGTTAAGGCCGCAGCTGCGCATCAGAACCGTCTCCTCGCCGGTGACCGTATTGTAGCAGCAGGGCTGATAGCGTTCCTCTCCTTCCTCTGCCCAGTCTACGCCCTCCTTCATCTCGCAGGGTCTGGCATAAAACAGATAGTCTCCGTAAGCGCTGATCATACTTTCCTCCGCCAACCGATAATCCCAGGTTATTCCGGTATAAGCCCACTCTCCCCATCTCTCACAGGAGAAAAGTGCATAATGCGATTTCGGATCATC
>JAFRCB010000324.1 GCA_017404585.1 Lachnospiraceae bacterium | reverse complement strand
TCCCCGGCTCCTGTGGAAGTGCAGCAACCGGTCGAAGCGTAGGTATTCCCGGAATGTCTTCATTTGCTCTTCCGGCAGATCCAGCCCGCTCACAAAGGTATCCAGTACCTCATACCGCGCTGCGGCCGACGGGCGCTTTTTATTATATCCTGTTTCGACAAAGAAATCAGCCATCCGGTCAAAAAACGCAAACGCGCCGTCTGCCATGCCGCCGTTCTCCTCAAGGAACCGCAGAGTTCTTATGAACTGCTGCGAATTATAATACATCTCCAGTACATCACATACCCGGCGCAGGCGGTCAAGCTCCTCATAGGAGATCCACCTGGTCGCAAGAACCTCGTAGGGCGGCCTGACCGAATAGCGAATTCCGTACTCTTCCGCTCTTTGTTCCATCACCGTCCCCTTAAGGACTTTGAGGAATCCGAGCTGCAGCTGGTCTGCGTGCAGCGCGTACACATCGTTGAAGGATCCTGCAAATGAAATAAGCCCCTCATACGGCAGCCCCGCGATGAGGTCAACATGGAGATTGATATTTCCGGCTTCCCGAAGGGCAAACACGTTCTTTCGCAGCCTTCCAAAATCCATGGTCCTCTGAATTGCTTCCACCGTCTTCGGATTGGTCGACTGGATCCCGATTTCCAGCTGGATCAGAGCAGGCCGCAGCCCCTTGAGGAGCGCAATCTCTTCCTCTCCGAGGAGGTCCGCTCCTATCTCAAAGTGGAAGTTCGTAATTCCGTTATCATGGTCCGCAATATACTGCCAGATCTCCAACGCCCGCTTTCTGTCGCAGTTAAAGGTCCGGTCCACGAACTTGACCTGCGGAACCTTGTGGTCAATGAAAAACTGAAGTTCCCGCTTTACGGTCTCCAAGTCACGGAAACGAACCGTCTTATCAATGGACGACAGACAATAAGTGCAGCGGAATGGGCAGCCGCGACTCGATTCGTAGTAGATAATGCGGTTATCGAAGTTCCCAAGGTCGGTGTACAGGAAAGGAATTTTGTTCATATCCGAACCCGCCTCCGGGTTGATCGGATTATAAACAATACGTCCCCCATCCTTCCATACGGCACCGGGAAGAGTCCGGATAAACTCCCGGATTCCATACTTCTCCAGTTCATCCATTCTTGTCCGCGCCGCATTTTTTATCTCCGGGACCGACGCAATATCGTTTAAAGTCTGCGCTGCATCTGACTGTCCCGGCAGACTACGTCCAAAATCGCCAAATTCCGCCTCTACCCGCGACACAGCCTCCATCAGTAGGGCAAACGTCTTCTCCCCCTCCCCGCACATCACAAAATCGCAGGATCCAAGAAACGTCTCCGGACCATAGGATGCCTCGGGACCGCCGGCATAAAGGATGACTTTATCACCGAGCAGAGCCCGAATATCAGCAATCAGATCCGTCACGATCTGCGTGTTCCAGATGTAGCAGGAAAAGCCGATGATATCCGCGTGATAAGCCAGGATCCCGGCCAGTATGTCCTGATACCGGTCATTGATTGTAAACTCGGCAATCTGCACAGACTCAGCATGGCCGGATGACGCGCGAAGACTGTAGACGGCGGGACAGGAATGTATATATTTGGCGTTTACGGCAACTAAAAGAACTTTTTTCATAAGCTAAACTCCAGCATCAGATTACATGAAAATGCCGCAATGCTTTCCACACGCCGTCATCGTCGATGTCAGCCGTCACATAATCGGCACTCATTTTTACCTGGTCACCGGCGTTTCCGAGAGCGACACCGATTCCGGCATATTTGAGCATCCCAATATCATTTTCCCCATCACCGAAAGTGATGATTTCATCCCTCGAGATTCCCTTAAGCTCGATGTACTGCCGGATTCCCTCGAGTTTGTCTCCGGTCCCGGATATGATATCAAGCCCATGTCTGCTCCACCTTGTTATGTTGCAGCCGGGCAGCTTTTCCACGAATGGTCTCTCCTCGTCTTTGCTGCAGTAGATGACTCCCATATAAATCGGCTCGCCGACATACTGCCCGATTACCGGAATGTTGGTATGAATATCCCGATGGGCTGACCGCACGGCCTCATTCACGAAATTGACATACATGCGGTCCTTGGAAATCAGAATAGCCGGTATCTCCCCGCTCTCAAATATATCCACCATAGACCGAAGATTCTCCCCTTCCATGGGAGACCCGAACAGCGTTTCAAGGCTGCTGTCCAGACACAGCTGCCCGTTCAGTGTGAGATACGCGTCGAATCCATAGCCAAGCAGCCCCAGTTCCTTCATCTCGGATATATGCCGGCCTGTAGCAATCGCGCAGAGAATCCCCTTCTCGCGGAGACATTTCAGCGCGCGAAGGGTGCTCTCCGGAACACACATCGTCCTGTGAGAGAACAGGGTCCCGTCTATGTCAAAAAACGCTGCCTTAATACTTCTCTTTATTTCTTGCATATATCCACCCATTCCTCAAAGGAAGTGAACCGCTCGAGCTGATCAATAGTGGTCTCAACCGCGCTGTTCTCGGATCCCGCCGCCGGAAAGACAGTCTCATGGTCACGAAGTGAGACATCCAGATATACTTTAACACCTTCCTTAAGGGCAAATGGGCATACGCCCCCCGGCGGATGCCCCAGATACTCTTCCACAGACGCAAAGGGAATCATCTTTGCCTTTGCGTGAAACCGGGCTTTGAACTTTTTGTTGTCGATTCTCGACATGCCGGACACGACGATGACAATTGCTTCCTCCCCCAGAAGGAATGCCATTGTCTTAGCGATTCTGTCCGGCTCAGTCCCGACTGCCACCGCAGCAAGCTCGACGGTTGACGACGAGGTGGGAAAGTCCAGGACCTTTCCCTCAAGCTCAGTGCCTTCAAAATATTTTTTGACCAGTTCTACTGACATGTTTCCGTCTCCGTATTTGTTCTGATTTGGTAGCTATTTTACAACAAACAGGATGCTCGTACCAGTATTAAGTGCAAAGAGGCCTCATGCAGTAAGGCGAATAGGCTGCATATCGAACCGGTTTAAACCTGTTTGGTTTTATACATCATCACTCGTCCCAAATAATGATTTATATTTGGTTCAATTATGGTTTCATAGTAGGATTTTCACCGAAGAATAGTTGAGTAATGCGTCAATTTCTGATAAAATATCAATCAGCAGAATGCTGCACTTATCTGTTCAGTGTCCCAACCTGCATACATTAAGCACTTGTCAACAGAGGAATTACTATGACTCTTGAAGAAATGAAAGCCAGAAAAAAAGAAATGGGTCTCAGCAACCGGGAACTCGCAGCCCTTTCAGGCATTCCATTAGGAACCGTACAGAGAATCCTCAGCGGAGAGACAAAAGCGCCCAGGAGAGCCGCTATAGAGGGGCTTGAAAAAGTTCTGGACAAGTCATTGAGGACGGAGCATAGTTCTTTAGTCGGAAGCAATGAGGCATTCTCCGGAGTCAGTTGTCTGAGAGAGCCATCCGTCGGCTATGGAGCATCAGCTGCCAGAGAAATTCAGAAGGGTATATATACGGTAAACGATTATTTCGCGATGCCGAATGACAAGCGGGTGGAACTGATTGACGGAGTGTTCTACGATATGGCCGCGCCTTCCAATATCCACCAGACCATCTCTATGGAGTTGTCCTTCCAGCTTTCACTATTTGTCAGGCAGAACTATGGGGAATGCTCGGTGCATGCTGCTCCTTTCGCTGTCCAACTTGATCAGGATGATCGAACGATGGTAGAACCCGATATTGTGGTAATCTGCAGCCGTGACGGGCAGAGGTATTTCGGATGTTATGGTGCGCCCGATCTGGTGATTGAAATCCTCTCACCCGCAACCGCTCGAAAAGATATGACCATAAAGCTGCATAAATACTTAGAGGCAGGTGTGAAAGAATACTGGGTGGTGAATCCGGAGAGCAGACAGATCATCGTCTACAAAAACGCTGTGAATTCTCTGTCCTTCCACTCCTACAATTTCTCTGAAAAAGTCCCGGTCGGTATCTGGGAGGACAGGTGCCACGTAGATCTGTCGGAGATAATCAGGGAACTGGATTTTCTTGAAAATCTGCGCCAGGATTGAATATTTGCTGCCGGAGTGTTCTTCTCCGGACCAATTTCAATTATTACTATTATAAAAGACGGAGCTGTCACAATGTGGCAGCCCCGCCCGGCATAATTCACAATGGCTGTTTTTACGTAGGAGTACAACCACCGTACTCTATGCTTTTTGTTTCTTATCAGCAGATCCTCGGCAGCAGCTCCCCACCCGGCGGCGGAAGCAATGTCTCCGAACCGATCGGTGTGCGGACGACCACGCGGCCTTTATGATCTTCGGTGACTTCGCCGATGATAGCTGCGCTTTCAGAGTATTTTCCCTGTCTCAGCACTGTGAGCAGCGCTTCGGCTTTATCCTTCGGTGCAAATACGACCAGCCTTCCCTCACACGCCAGATACAGCGGTTCGAGTCCGAGCATGCCGCACACACCAGCGACAGCCGGATCTACCGGAATATCAGCCTCATTGATCGTGATGCCGACACCGCTCTCCTCGGCGATCTCATAGAGGACCGTGCCTACACCGCCTCGGGTGGCGTCGCGAAGCACATGGATGTCTTTGGTTTCATCGAGCATGGATTTCACAGTTCCCCATAAGGGGGCGCAGTCGCTGGTCACATCCGCCTCAATCCCGTACTCATCGCGGACAAGCAGGATCGTCGTCCCGTGGCGGCCGACATCGCCGGTCACAAGAATCGCGTCACCGGGCTTTGCGTAAGCCCCGGAGAGGTCCGCGCCCTCCTCGATGAGACCGACACCGGTCGTCGTGATGAATACACCGTCGACCTGACCGCGTCCTGCCACCTTGGTATCACCTGCCACGATGCTCGCACCTGCTTCCTTTGCGGTCTTCGCCATAGCTGCGGCAATCTCCTCGAGCTTTGCGACCGGGAACCCTTCCTCGATGACAAAGGAGCATGTGAGATAGGCAGGCTTAGCGCCCATGCAGGCAAGGTCGTTGACCGTCCCGCATATGCTGAGTTTTCCGATATTTCCGCCCGGGAACTCGCAGGGCGATACGATAAAGCCGTCTGTCGTCATTGCGATCCTGCCCGGAAGGCCCGGGAGGACGGCGGCATCGTCGGCGGTGAGGTAGTCATTTGCAAAATACTTCTTGAACAGGTTTCCAATGAGCTCGGATGTCTTGCGTCCTCCTGAGCCATGGGCCAGTGTGATAAATTCTTCCATGATATTCTCTCAGAGTTCTTTTTATCGCTGTGCGAACTCTGTTATTCCTTTCGCTTTTCTTGTTGGAACACAGCGATGTCTGCGTTCCGATTCCATTGATTATTCCTTCTCCGGTAAACCGCGATCTCTGATCGCGCAAGCTGTGCAGCACACTTGTGCGTCTTCCTCCGCGATCCGCCGAAATCCGTATCAAGTCCCGCAAATGGAGTTGAGTATGGATTATCGGCTATTGCTCAACCAAGATCATACTTATAGTAGGCCGAGCACGTCCCCTCCGACGACACCATGCAGGCCCCGATCGGATGCTCGGGCGTACAGACCTTGCCGAAGACCGGGCACTCGTGAGGTTTGATCCTGCCCATCAGGACATCGCCGCAGCGGCAGGCCTTATTCGGCTGTCCATGCATCTCGGGCACACCGTAGACCTTTCGGGCATCGAATGCTTCATATTCGCCGTTAAGTTCAAGACCTGATTCCGGAATAGTGCCGATGCCTCGCCATGTCGCCTCGCAGGGCTGCATTGTCTCGGCAATGAGCTTCCGCGCAATCGGCGCTCCGTCATCGGCGACAACTCTCGGATACGCGTTTTCTGCAAATGGTTCGCCCTTCTCAATCTTCTTCACAATGATAGCCAGCGCAGTCAGGATCTCGTCCGCAGTGAACCCGCAGACAACACCGGAAATCCCCTCGTCGCGAAGCTCACGGAGAATTCCCATACCTGAGATCGCGCTCACATGGCCCGGATAGAGGAACGCGTCGGCGCTTCCCTTAAGCACACGATAGGCTTCATCCATGGTCTTATTGGCTGTGAGCAACGAAAAGTTCGAAACTCCCCACTCTTTAGCCTTCTTCACCGCGAGGCAGGCTGCCGGCACCGTCGTCTCAAATCCGACCGACAGAAATACGACCTTCTCATCCGGATGATCTTTGGCATACAAAGCAGCGTCGAGCGGCGTGTAGACGATTTTGAGTTTCGCTCCTTTCGCTCTGGCTCCAGCAAGATTCATCTCGGTTCCCGGGACACGGACAAGGTCACCGAAAGTCGTGATCGTCGCACCCTTCTCCATAGCCAGGTATATGGCCTCGTCAATGAAGCCGGTCTCGGTGACGCAGACCGGACATCCGGGGCCGGAAATCAATTTGATATTGTCCGGCAGTATATTTCTTATACCGAACTTGAAAATCGCGTGTGTGTGCGTGCCGCACACTTCCATCACGCGGATCGGTCTTCCGTTGTATCCGCGGATAATATCGAGTGCTCTTGTATCCATATCATGCCTCCAGTGCGTCCATGAGGCTCTTTGTCTCCTCCTGGTCGTCCGTTGTGATCTTCGCGATTGCGATGCCTGCGTGCACCATGACGAAATCGCCCGGCTCTACATTGTCAAGAAGCTCCGTTGAAATCTCGCGGCGAGCGCCTGTCGCGTCGACAACGGCTGTGCCGTTCTTCATTGAAACTATTTTTGCCGGAAGTCCTACACACATATTAAAATCCTCCTTCTTTCGCGCCGCCTGCGGCTCCTGTTGCCCCGCGGCGTGTCCTCTTTATAAGTTTTGTTCTTTATTAAGGCTCCACATCCCGTAAAATGCCTGCCCGAGACCTATTCCTCCGTCATTCGGCGGAACAAGTGAGTGCGTCAGCACCCTGAACCCCTCTACTGCGAGCTCCTCCCTGCAGAGCCTAAGGAGCAGCAGGTTCTGGAAGCATCCCCCGCTCAGAGCGACGATATTCACGCCGGTCTTCTCCCTTGTCTCAAATGCAATGCGGCACATTCCGTGAGCCAGATATTCATGGAACATATAAGCAAGTCTGTCCCTGCTCTCACCGTTCCGGATTCCATTCATTATACTTATAATAAGCGGCTTGTAATCAAGCTCAAGTATATCATTATCATGAAGAATCTCCACCTGCGGTGTATCTGAAGCTGCACTCCCATTTCGGCTTTCCATGGCATCAGAGTGAATCTGCTCAAAGTCCTGCGAAACAAAGTCTTCATGTTCCGCAAGCCATCTCTCCGCCGCAAACTCCAGCGCCATCGAGGCCTCACCCTCAAATGTCGAAGCGCTGCGAATCCCAAGCAGTGCCGACACGCCGTCGAAAAGTCTGCCAGCCGACGTCGATGTCACGGCGTTGAGCCTCTTTTCAATCATGAGCATCTGCATCTTGAGATCCTTCTCAGGAGCCAGCTCAAGCCCCCGGGCTGCTGCCAGTGTCTCCTCTCGCGAACCCGTCGCGTCATAGATGAGGGAGAGAGCTATGCGCCAGCCCTCTTTCGAGGCCAGATCTCCGCCTGCCTGCACAAAAGGCTTCAACATTCCGACGCGTTCAAATGCATCCGGTCCCGCAAGCAGCACCTCTCCTCCCCAGATCGTCCCGTCAGTCCCGTATCCGGTACCGTCGAGCGAGATGCCAATGACTTTCTCCGTCACCCCGTTTTCGGCCATGCAGGACAGCACGTGCGCGTAGTGGTGCTGGATCTTCTTCACCGGGAGTCCTATCTCTTCCGCAAATGCACTCGAATTATACCTCGGGTGCATATCGCATACGACCAGCTCCGGCTTTGTCTCAAGCAGCTCCTCCATCCGCGTGACTGCGGCCTCAAGAGCTTTCACGCTGCGAAGATCAGCCAGATCGCCGATGTAGGGGGACGGGTAATACAGTTCATCTTTGGCCAGACAGAAGGTGTTCTTCAGCTCTCCGCCGGCTGCCAGCACCTGCCCTTTGAAGCCTGCCGGGCCGAGGAAGGGCAGCGGCGCGTATCCGCGCGAGCGGCGGATCATGTAAGGTTTCATTTTAACGGGTTGTCCGCCTTCCCTTTTGGCGGCAGCCTTCTCATCAGATTCGGTCGACAAATCGGGGACCTTAACCAGATCTTCCACCGGCACCATCTGCATGACCGAGTCATCCGCCCTGAGCCTGATCAGGCGGTCGTTGGAAAGAATAACATCGCACATCGGCGACAGGTATCGTATCGCATCCTCGTCGTCCTTGCAGATCGGCGCTCCAGACGGGTTCCCGCTCGTCATGATCAGGGCGTCTGTGAAAGGCTCCCCGTCCGGGTAATCGAAAATGAGCAGCTGCACCGGCGCGTAGGGCAGCATCACACCGACTGTCGGGTTGTCCGGTGCGACCAGGGAACTGAGACGTTCACGCGTCGGGGACGGTTCTTTTCGCGTGACCGGGTCCAAGCGTGCGGCCTGATCCAACTGCGTGACCCCGTCCAACCGCGCGGCCTGATCCAGTCGCGTGACCCGGTCCAAAATCACGATCGGCTTCTGGACCCCGTCGAGAATCTTCTCCGCTTCCGCCGGCACGATGCACTCGCGCCGCACAGTCTCAAGATTTTTCATCATGACCGCGAACGGCTTCATCGGCCTGTGCTTAAGCTCCCTGAGTCTTGCGACAGCCTCATCACAGGTGGCATCGCAGCACAGGTGAAATCCGCCGATTCCCTTGACGGCAGCACTCCCGCCGTTCCTGATCACACGCCGCACATACATGATCGCGTCGCCGTCCATCTCATGTTTTGTGACAAGAGATTCTTCCTCCACCGAATGTCCCCAGGGAAGAAGTCCTATCGGCCTGCCTATAGCTTCCTGAGCCGCCGCTGCCGCATCCCCGCCAAAGACCTCATCCGTTCGCAGTACGTACACCCTCGGTCCGCAGTCATTGCAGCAGACCGGCTGCGCGTGATAGCGCCTCGTCTCAGGGTGTGTGTATTCAAATTCACAGTCGGGGCACATCGGGAATACACCCATCGATGTGCGAACCCGGTCGTAAGGCACGCCGTCGAGGATCGTGAGCCTTGGCCCGCAGTTCGTGCAGTTGATAAAGGGGTGCAGATATCGCTTGTCCGCAGGATCAAACAGCTCCCTCTTACAATCCGGGCAAATGGCAAGATCGGGAGATACAAATATCTCACCTTCCACATGCGTACTTCCGATGATGCGGAACATCGTGCTCCCGGTCAGTTCCTCCGGGGTGTCTTCGACCCTCACGATTGCGGCGACCGCCGGTGCTCTGGCGACCAGGTCCTCCCGAAATCGGTCGACATCCGAGCATTTGCCCTCGACGTGGATTTCGACGTAGGAGCCTTTGTTCGCAACATCTCCCGCGAGATGAAGTTCGGCGGCCAATCTGCTCACAAACGGCCGAAAGCCGATCCCCTGCACGATTCCGTATGCCCTGATTTTCAGTCGTTTATTATCCATTCTATGTTTCACGCAATTGCGTTTTCCCTCTCAGTACATTATCAAGAATTCTGCGTCAGAGATTAAATCGGAATCGTCTTGACGCCCCCTCATGGCAGCGCAGCGCTTCCGCTGTCTCACTGCTTTTCTACACCCGACACCGAGAATTGAGGAAGTTCCACAAATCTTCCGTTCCATCCCCGGCATGCCCGTCTGAGCATCGGATCCCCGATAATAATGTCGTAATTTCCATCGGTCACGAGCTTAATGAAGTCGTCCTCCTCGGGAATCGTCCTGCATTTTGCAAATGGCATAAAGAACGTCGCCGTATCCACTACCACCGAGCCTCTTACCCGCTCCATCTCTGAGCGGATGGTCTCGGCAAGCACGGCCTGATGTACAATCAGAATCTTCTTTCCTTCGATCTCATCCTGCGCGAGACCTGCCAGCTCAAAGCCATTTGGCAGAGGATACCTGACAGTATACGGAACTCCGTATTTTTTCTCCATATACGAAGCAGCGGCGAGGCCGGAGGGTGAAATAACCAGATTCTCACGAAAAGAAGCCGCCTCCTCAAAGTCCCGAACGCTCTCGCCGAACACAAGGGCTTGACCGCCGCAGCAGGCAGCGCGGTCCTTAATTGTGTCAGTTGTATCAAAGTCGAGAAGATCCATGGGCGTTGCGCCGAAGATTCCGATCGGTCTCATGTATGAGGGCATCTCATCTGTCTCCGGACACATGAATTCGCTGTCCTTTGTATAAATCTTTCCCGAACCCATCAGGCTTTCCGTGGCTTCTCCCCCGGCTCCCGGATTACATTTTCCGTTCTTCCCATTAATTACATACGTCTTGACCAGCTCCAGATAAGCCCTCTCCTGACCCTTGTCATAGAGCTCCATACCGGTCGTCTGCATGGTCAGGGTCGTGATGCCGAACTTTCTTTCACCCATGCGGCGAAGGGCCTGATAGTCAGTCGCGATAACCGAGGGAACAGGCGTCCCGACCAGGGCGAGGAAAGACGGATTTTCCATCACGCCGAGCACATCTCCGATCTTCTTCATCATGGCCTCATCACGGCCGAGGATTGCGTCGAGGTCGCGAAGACCCGCCGAGAAAATGGCGCTCTTCTCGCTCTTCCACCTCGGCTCATCGAACCCGCAGACGTTGCCGGTGCATCCGCCCGCGTCGATGATGACGATGAGCCCGTTCATTTTAAACAAAACTTCCACCGCCCCCGAAATGTCCGGCGCGAACGGTGACAAATATTTCCACAGTCCCTTCATCATTACACCTCCGTTTTCCCGGACAACGCAGCCTCCGTTTCCGCCAAAAGCCGCATGAGCCCTTTGTAGCCGAACGGCTGCACATCCGAGAAGAACGGCACGCTGACTGCCTCCGGATAGTACCACGCGGCGTCCTTTCCAATCGTTATGTCAACTTCCCCCTCCAATTTGTAATTCATCATTGTCGGTGAGATGCTGGTGTAGAATCGCGTGTCCGGACTCATCTCGGCGATTTTGGTGATGAAGGGCAGGTCGGCTGGTGTGGCATTTGCAAATACCCGGTCGACCGCATACCCATAGGAAAGGAGCGCTGCCGCAAGCTCGAACGGGTTCGCGTTCACCGTCTGACCGATTGCAAATGTCAGCTTCGGATGCCGCTCCTTAAACGCTTCGAGCGCTCTCGAAGCCTCCTCGTAATAAGCTGCATCGTCGAATTTCACACCGAGGGCACCGCCGAGCAGCGCGTACTGGCGCTGAATTTTCTGAATATCATAAAAGCGGTTCATCTCAATGTAGGGCATGCCAAGACGCTGCATGAGGTCGTCCGCCGCGTATCGGGACTCCGGGTTAAGGACCAGATTGAAGTTGGCCTCGCCCATCTCCATGTACTCCTCGAGCGTCTTCATCCTGCCGATCTCGCGGATCTTCGTGAGCCCGACCTTGCGGAACATCTCATAGATTTCCGTGTCGTCATCGTAGGGCGCGAACTGGCCGAGCAGATTGACCGCGTGAGGATTTTTCCTGAGCGGTCTCAGCAGGGAATATACACTTTGGCGAATGGCTGTCATCGGCGGCTTTGTCCCCTCGCTCATCAGCGCATACATGTAGCTTGGCACGACATGGACACCGGTCCTCTCCTCCGCCTTCTTGCACACCCGCACAAGGTCTGTGCCAAGCAGCGCGTCGACACATGTGATGCAGATGACCACAACTTTCGGTCTCACCTCCGGCACATCGAGGATCTCCTCCACAGCCTGCGGGATTTTCTTCAAATGTCTGCCGGTGACCAGATCGGTTTCATCCATGAGCAGATAGAACATTCTCTCGCTGTAGCCGCTCACCCGGCTTAAGATCGTGCTGTTCCTGCCGCAGCAGCCCGGAGCGACGAGCAGCATCACGGACTCCGGGATGGCAAGGCCTGCCCGCTTGACGCCGTAACCGTTTGCACCCGGCGAATTGTAGGATAGGGTCGCCGGTGAGCTGTAAATCAGCGCGTGGGAGGGGGATTCCTCCTTCGGGAAATCCTCACGACCGCGCCGGGCGAACTCCTTCGCTGTCAGATAAAAAGGCTCCATAAAACCTCCGTAAAATCATTAATCAGTGAATCGCGGCATTTGTCATTAATGGTAAAAACCGCTCCGCTCACCGCTATCCTTCTCGGGATCGCTGAGCAGCAGCCTTGCCAGGTCCATGAACTTCCGGCTGACCGGCAGAGTCGGATCGCCCTCGATGACGGTCTTGCCCTCCTCCTCGAAGCGGTTAATGTCATCGCTCCTCGGAATATCCGCAACGATCGGCACACCGAGCTTATCGGCAAATGCCTTCACCTTCTTTTCCTCATCCGGAATGTTTCTTCTATTGAAAATGACGCCTCGCACAGTCGCATAGCCGCGGTCCTCGAAGTTTTTGACTGCGGTCGCGATATTATTTGCAGCATAGAGCGCCATCTTCTCGCCGGACGTGACGATCAGGACATCCTCCGCGTAGCCCTCGCGGATCGGTGCAGCAAATCCTCCGCAGACGACGTCGCCGAGCACATCGTAGAGCACGACATCCGGATTCACGCGGCCGAACACATCCAGCTCGTCGATCAGGTTGAACGTTGCGATGATGCCGCGGCCTGCACAGCCGAGTCCCGGGGTCGGGCCGCCGGTCTCGATGCAGAAGACATCGCCGTAGCCCCTCCTTCCGATGTGGTCGAAATCCGGCTCCTCATCGTGATCTCTGTAATAATCCATGATCGGTGTGAGCGGCTCTCCTCCCAGGAGGTTGATCGTCGAATCCGCCTTGGGGTCACAGCCGATCTGCAGGACCTGCTTTCCCAGCGCCGCAAATGCCGCCGAAAGGTTGCCCGTCATCGTCGATTTCCCGATACCGCCCTTACCGTAAATTGCTATCTTCTTCATA
>JAFRCB010000323.1 GCA_017404585.1 Lachnospiraceae bacterium | reverse complement strand
TCAGGAAAGAGACCGGCCTTCGGCACCAGTTCCTCCACGCCGAACGGATTGTATTCCCGACAGTCATGGGCGATTTTTCATACACATCCGGAATGACCGTGACAGCTCCGCTCACACCCGAGCAGGAGAGGATCCTTGTAAAGCTCGGTCTTGCAGAAGGTATGAAAAGGTAAACAGGCAATCCGCAACGCATAAAGCAAAAGGAAGTTAACACATCAGATGAAAGCTGAAAAAGAGTCACAAAAAACCTCTCTGAAAGACGAAATCATCTCTTATATACAGATGCTGATCTTCGTCGTGGTCGTAGTCTCCGTTGTGAACGGAGTCCTTCTCATAAACGCGAAAATACCGTCCTCATCGATGGAAAATACTATCATGGTCAATGACCGCATTTTCGGCAACCGACTCGCGTACAGATCAAAGGATCCTGAGAGATTCGACATTATTATTTTCAAATTCCCGGATGACGAGTCAAAGAAATACATCAAGCGTATTATCGGCATGCCGGGTGAGACAGTCCTCATCGTAGACGGAAAGGTCTTTATCGACGGATCCTCCGAGCCTCTGCCCGACAGCTTCTGCCCGGAAGACCCGGTCGGCTCCTTCGGACCTTATGAGGTACCGGAGGACTGCTATTTTGTCATGGGGGATAACCGCAACAATAGTAATGATTCGAGATTCTGGCAGAATTCATTTGTAAGCCGTGAGGAAATACTCGGCGAAGCCATGCTCAGATACTGGCCGCTCGATAAAATAGGACGGCTCTGATATGGCGACATGGAATTCGAGAGGTCTCCGCGGCTCAACGCTGGAAGATCTCATCAACTACACTATAGAAATCTACAGGGAACGAAAGCTGGCAGTCATACAGAAGGTACCGACCCCTATCACCCCGATCGAGATCGACAAGAGCTCAAGGCACATCACTCTGGCTTACTTCGACCAGAAGAGTACCGTCGATTATCTCGGGGCGGTCCAGGGCATTCCGGTGTGCTTTGACGCCAAGGAATGTGCGGTGTTTACGTTTCCTCTTGCAAATATCCACGAGCACCAGGTCAGGTTCATGCGCGAATTTGAGGAGCAGGGCGGGATTTCTTTCCTGATCATCTATTTCAGTAAGAACCGCACTTACTACTATATGAGGCTTTCCGAACTCATTAAGTTCTGGGAGCGGTGCGCGGAGGGCGGTCGGAAGAGCTTCACCTATGAAGAGCTTGACCCCGACTATTTTCTCAGGGAAACGAACAGTATGGTTCCGATTCTGGTCGGTCTCCAGAAAGATCTTGATGAGAGAGAAGAGGTAAATGATGAATAACAGAGTGATCCACACACCGGAAGGGTTCCGTGACCTCTACGGGGATACGATGAAGTCAAAAGTTAAGCTGATGGACAGTATCCGATCAGTATTTGATAAATACAGCTATCAGAATATTGAAACGCCGACGATAGAGTATTTTGACGTCTTCTCGAGCGATATCGGAACGACTCCGACCAATGAGCTGTACAAGTTCTTTGACCGGGACGGCAACACGCTCGTCCTTCGGTCCGACTTCACGCCCTCCGTCGCAAGGGCGGTGTCAATGCATTTTCCCGAAGAAGCCATGCCGGTCCGGCTATGCTACGAGGGGAGCACGTTCATTAACTCTGCCGAACTGCAGGGCAGGCTGAAGGAATCCACCCAGATGGGCGTCGAACTCATCGGAGCCGAGAGCGCCGAGGCTGACGCCGAGATCATCGCTCTAACATGCGAGAGCATTCTCGCCGCCGGAATAAGGGAATTCCAGGTCAGTGTCGGCGAGGTCGATTTCTTCAAGGCCATTGCGGAATCCACAGGACTTGATTTCGAAAAAATCGAGAATATCCGGAAGCTGATCTCTAACAAAAATTTCTTCGGTGTCGGAGAGCTTCTCGATGAGTCAGGCCTCGATTCCGGTCTGAAGGAGGCTCTCGAAAAACTTCCGCAGCTCTTCGGCGGTGCGGAGATCATCGACGAAGCCGAGAAATATGCGTTTGGTCCAAGGGAGCAGAGGGCTATAAAGAGACTCCGTGATATCCACGCTCTGACAAAAGAGCGCGGTCTCGACAAGTATGTCTCCTACGACTTCGGATATCTTTCAAAATATAACTACTATACGGGAATCATTTTCAGCGCGGTGACTCTGGGCACAGGAGAGCCGATCGCCAAGGGCGGACGGTATGACAGCCTGCTCGGCAACTTCGGCAAGGACTATCCCGCTGTCGGTGTCGGAATATACATCGACCAGTTGATGAACGCGATCTCCAGGCAGGGCAGAGCCCCTTTGATGTAGCGGGTATATGAAGCAGACCCGGGGATTCCATTCAGCGAGGACGTTCCCCTGAGCCTTGCCGAACGGAGATATAAGGACGGAGGATTTTATGAGATATTTAACAGTAGCCCTCACAAAGGGCCGGCTGGCCAGACAGACCCTCGATCTTTTTGAAAGATGCGGGATCGACACTGCCGGAGCTATGGATAAAGATACAAGAAAGCTGATATTCACGAACGAAGAGCTCGGTCTCAGATTCTTTCTGGCAAAAGGTCCGGACGTACCGACCTACGTCTATTACGGCGCCGCCGATATAGGCATCGTCGGAAGAGATACTATCATCGAGGAAAATAAAAAGCTATACGAGGTACTGGATCTCGGCTTCGGCAGATGCCGGATGTGCGTGTGCGGCCCCGCGTCCGCCAAAAAATATCTTGACAGCGGCGAGATGATCCGCGTTGCCACCAAATACCCGGCGATCACCAAGGATTATTTCCTCAACAAAAAGCATCAGACCGTGGAAATTATCAAGCTGAACGGATCCATCGAGCTCGCCCCGATCGTCGGGCTCTCAGAAGTCATTGTTGATATCGTCGAGACCGGCTCGACTCTGAAGGCCAACGGTCTGGAAGTCCTTGATGAGGTAATTCCCCTGAGCGCCCGCATGGTCGTGAACCAGGTCAGCATGAAGATGGAAAACGAGCGCATCTCCGAGATCATCACGCGGCTAAGAAATGAGCTGCAGAAGCAGAATGCGTAAGAGAGAGAGGAACCAGAATGCAGATTTTTGAACTGAGTGAGGAAGTCTTCGGATCAATTCTCACAAATATGCTTAAGCGAAGCCCTGACAGTTACCCGAAGGAAGAAGCGATCGTCTCGGATATCATCAAAGACGTGAGAGAGCGCGGCGACGAAGCCGTTTTTGAGTACACAAGAAAATTCGATAAGGCCGATATAAGCGCCGAAAACTTCGTTGTCACACCGGAGGAAGAGGCGGAAGCTTATGAAAAGGTCGATAAAGAGCTCATCGAAATCATCAGACGCGCTATCGCCCGCATCCGAGCCTTCCATGAACACGAGAAGCAGGAGAGCTGGTTCACTACAGAAAAAGGGATGGTACTCGGGCAGAGAGTAACACCTCTGCAGAGAGCCGGAGTCTATGTCCCGGGCGGAAAAGCAGCCTATCCGTCATCCGTTCTGATGAACGTCATTCCTGCCCAGGTAGCCGGTGTGCCCGAAATCATCATGTGCACGCCTCCCGGCAGGGATGGCAAAGTCACTCCGACGACTCTGGTCGCTGCCAAAGAGGCCGGCGTAGGCACGATCTACAAGGTCGGCGGCGCTCAGGCCATCGCAGCCATGGCTTACGGGACCAAGAGTCTGAAAAAGGTCGACAAGATCACGGGACCGGGCAATATTTTCGTCGCCCTGGCCAAGAAAGCGGTCTACGGACACGTATCCATTGATTCCGTAGCAGGTCCCTCAGAAGTCACCGTGCTCGCGGATGACAGCGCAAACGCTCACTTTGTCGCGGCTGACCTTCTCTCCCAGGCAGAGCATGATGAGCTTGCATCCTGCATTTTAGTCACAACATCCGGTCAGCTCGCAGAAGATGTAAGCCGCGAGGTCGATGAATACCTTAAGGTCCTGACACGAGCGGACATAATAAAAAAGTCTCTTGATAATTTTGGCCGCATTCTTGTCGCTAACTCAATGGATGAGGCCATTATGGCTGTCAATGAAATAGCGCCCGAACATCTCGAGATCGTGACCCGGGATCCGTTCCTGCTCATGACCAGAATCAAAAATGCCGGGGCCATCTTTATCGGCGAGCACTCGAGTGAACCGCTCGGAGATTATTTTGCGGGTCCCAATCACGTTCTTCCGACCAATGGGACCGCCAAGTTCTTCTCAGCTCTCTCAGTAGATGACTTTATTAAAAAGACAAGCATTATCTACAGCTCCAAAGAGGCACTGGCCACCCTGCACGGTGACATTGAGAATTTTGCGAAAGCGGAAGGGCTGACCGCCCATGCGAACTCGATCCACGTGAGATTTGAATGATCAAGGAGATATTAGTATGAAAAAGTTACTTGTGCCCTGTATCTATCTGCTGAAAGGACGCGCTGTTTCGGGATTTGGGCAGAAGAACGCATTTGGATCCGGAAATGTGTCCGAGCTGGCTTTGATATACAGCGATCACGGAGCTGACAGCCTGCTGGTGTTCGATTTCTCGAAGACAGACGCTGAGCACGATGAAGCCATAGCCTGCATCAAAGATATCTGCACATCCTCCCAGGTCCCGGTCATTGTCGCCGGCAACGTAAAGCGCCCGGAGGATGTAAAAAAACTCATCTATGCCGGCGCCGCTCAGGCACTCCTGAACGGGGGAAAACCCGAGAATATGCGCTTTATGGAAGAGGTATCCAAGCGCTTCGGCAGAGAAAAGATCGGCGTCACCATCGCCGATACCAAGGAGTATACAGATAACAGAGATATTATCGAGCAGTACGCTTCAAGGCTGGTCCTTCTCGATAACATCGAGAAGGAGATCGCTCCCATGTCAGATCTCCGCATCCTGCTCCATGTGAACCACGCGGGAGAGAAGCAGGTCCTTGATCTTCTCGCTTCCGGCAACATCACCGGCATCTCCGGCGGATTTGTCAGTCAGAGAAATCTGGATCTCACGCAGGTGAAAGTCCGGGCGATTGAGATGGGAATCGAGATGAACATCCTGACGTCCTCCGTCGACTGGTCAGAGATGAAAACAGACGAGAAAGGCCTCGTGCCTGTCATTGTCCAGGACTATAAGAACGATGAGGTCCTCATGCTCGCCTACATGAATGAGATGAGCTTCAAAAAAACACTCGAGACCGGAAGAATGACATATTTCTCCCGCAGTCGCCGGAGCCTCTGGGTCAAAGGCGAGACGAGCGGTCATTTCCAGTATGTAAAAGAGCTGAGGATCGACTGCGACAACGATACGATTCTTGCCAAAGTAGCCCAGATCGGGGCAGCCTGCCACACCGGCAACCGCAGCTGCTTCTACAGGACTCTTGCAAGAACTTCCTACGATGACACCAATCCTCTTCATGTTTTTCAGGATGTCTACGATGTCATCTCGGACCGCAGGAAGCATCCGAAAGAAGGTTCCTACACAAATTATCTCTTTGACAAGGGAATCGACAAAATCTTAAAGAAGGTCGGAGAAGAAAACACAGAGATCATCATAGCTGCCAAGAATCCGGATCCCGAGGAAATTAAATACGAGGTTTCCGATTACCTGTACCATCTGATGGTACTCATGGTAGAGCGGGGCGTCACATGGGACGATATCACATCAGAACTTGCCCGCAGATAATAAATGCCCGCTGAAATTCCCTTGCGAAGGCTTTCCGCAGGTTATCGTAACCGCTCAAAATTCCCATTCGGAGGTTTTATGAGAGAACCGTTTTTGTCAGACCGTATTCTGCGCCAGGTGGAACG
>JAFRCB010000322.1 GCA_017404585.1 Lachnospiraceae bacterium | reverse complement strand
CGGCATCAATATGTCGACCTATGCGGGCTACATAACCGGCGGCTTGTTCGGAGGCATCCTGGCCACTCTATCGCTGGCAATGCCCTCAGTTATTATCATCCTGATCATCGCCCGCCTGCTCGAGAAATTCGAGAACAATCCGTACGTCGAGAAGGCTTTCTATGGCCTTCGGCCTGCTTCTATCGCCATGATTTCAGCCGCCGGCATCAATGTCGTGAAAATCACTCTGATCAATCTGAGCGCGCTGACAGACGGCTCCGGTCTCCTTGGATTCTTTAAGATCAAAGAGATTATCATGGCCATTCTTCTCTACGCGGCAATCACGAAAGTGAAGCTCCATCCGATCCTTGCGATTGCAATCTCAGCCGTGATCGGCATAGCACTGCGCCTCGGCGGAGCATAACTCCGCCGGGCTTACTCACGCGTCCACTCCGAACCGGATCCCTGCGCTCTTTCTCGCCGTCTCAAGAGCCGTCATGACCGCGACAGACTTTTCAAGGCAGGCAGCCGCAGCCGCATCGTCCTTCGTGTCGACGATCCGCGCGAAATCAATGAACTCCTGGGTCATGCGGTGCCGCATCTCCGGAGCCACGAACTTTCCGCTCTCCATCGCGCGGCTCATACCGCCTGCTGCGTTGGGGACCGGCGGCTTCGTGTCGTCAGCATACTCATAATCAACGCCTTCAATGACATTGGGCTTGCCGATGAGTCTCATCCAGCCATTCTCTCCCTGGAATATTGCAAATGACGGGCTGTCCGAATCCTTAGCCCCCGTACACACCGCAGTTATCCCATCATATATGAGGACCGCCGTTCCGGAGGTGTCCGCCCCGTTAAATCCAAAGTTCGGGAAATACTTCGCGTCCTTCGGAGCGCCGAGCAGACCAACGGTCAGATAAACATTATAGAGATTGATATCATACAGTGCACCGCCCGAAAGGTTCGGATCAAATGCCGGCTCGACCTCGCCCGCAAGATACTTCTTATATCTGCTGGAATACTGCGAGTAGTTGCACTGCCCCATCTTCAGTGTCCCGAGTTTCGGCAGGAGCTCCGCCATCTTCTCAAAGACTTTACTGTGCATTGTTGTGATGGCCTCAAGACAGTAGACACCCTTCTCCGCTGCGATCTCCGCCAGCTCTTTGGCTTCCGCCACCGTCGACACGAACGGCTTCTCAAGAATGACATTCACACCGGCAAGCAGTGCCTGCTTTGCATAAGGATAGTGCGCGCTGTTGACAAGTCCGATATACACGCAGTCAACGCCGCTGTCGGCAAGCAGCTCAGCGTAGTCCGTATAAACTTTGCCGATTCCGTACTGCTCGGCCAGCTTCTCGCCCTTTTCACGGCTCTTCGGTCTTGCAAATATAGCCGTGCGCTCGATCTCAGCAATCTCCTCCATGGCAAACAGCGCTTCATGCACAATCTTACCTGTTCCGATAATACCCAGCTTCATATCATACCTCCTTATCATCATCCATGCGTATCCGTTTAGCCAGCTCCCAGAAAGCCACGGCGCTGCATGCCGCCACATTAAGCGAATCCACACCGTGTGCCATCGGGATCTTAATGGTGTAATCACAAGCGTCAATTGTCTCGTCCGTCAGACCGTCCCCCTCTGCACCGAGAATGACTGCCAATTTTTCCTCCGAGCGGAGATTCGGGTCATCAATCGTCACCGTGTCCTTCCTGAGCGCGAGGGCTGCTGTCTTAAAGCCGAGAGACTGGAGAAGCCTCACATAGTGCATGCCTTTCCCTGCCGCAGTGTTTTCTGCAAATGTCCACGGCACCTGAAACACCGTCCCCATAGCCACCCTGCTTGCCCGCCGGTAATAGGGGTCCGAGCACGAGGATGTGAGGATCACCGCCTCCATGCCGAGAGCCGCCGCAGACCTCATTATGGCACCGACGTTAGTAGGGTTCGTGACGTTCTCCAGCACCGCAATCCTTCGGCAGTCGCTGACCACTTCCTCAACAGGGGGAAGCACAGGTCTTTTGAAGAGACACAGGAGCCCTCTCGTCATCGGAATATTGGTCAGGTTTCTGATTGCTTTCGGCCCTCCCGTAAACACAGGGATGTCACCAAGTTTTGCCAGGATCTCCGCTGCTTCACCCTCGATCTGTTTCCGCTCGACCAGTGCTGACACCGGCCTCATTCCTGCCCCGAGAGCCCGCTCCGTGACCTTGGGGCTCTCCGTGATAAAGAGACCTCCGTTCGGTTCATAATAGTGCTTCAGCTGAGTCTCGTTAAGGCGGGCATAAAAATCCAGCCTCGGGTCCTCGTAGTCAGTGAGTTCGATAAAGTCTGCCATGTGTTCTCCATCCGGGAAATTTTATTACTTTATTCTAACATAAAGCGCAGGATGGTGAAACATATACTGTCGGTCATCACAAAAGAATCGCTGCATGCCGAAACCTGACATACAATTTCGGATACGAAACTCAAGCCTTGTGGGACCTTGCGATCTCTGTCGCCGTCTCGAGAATCTCTAGAACTTTGATGACCTCCTCGTCCTTCACGACCTTCTCCGCGCCGTTCTCGATAGCGTCAACCAAATTGTCGTATATTCTCTCATAATGAGCGCAGTCGACAGGTACTTTCTCCGTCACGTTGTTGCCATCCGCATCCTTATAGACCAGAGTGCCCCATCTCTCCTCCGGTGCCGGGCTCTGATTTACAACATGGCGTCCAACAACCTTCTTCTTCCCTGAATTATGGATGACCGGCGGAAGAGTCATGCTGCCGCGCGTTCCGTGCAGCGTGAATCTCGGATAGTCGATCAGTACGCACATGGAAGTAGAAATCGTGACCTTGCTGTTTCCGTAATAAAAATCAATATCGAAATAATCATCTCCGACACCCGGGTGATGAATACTTCTGACATCGCATTTCACATCATCAGGCATTCCGAACAGGCTGATGATCTGGTCAGTAGTATGGACACCGAGATTGTACAGGGTACCAAGGTGATCATACCAGCCATTCGTCTTAAAGTAGTCAAAATGTCCTTCCAGCCTCACAATATCGCCGATCTTGCCGCTGGCAATTACGTCTTTGAGCGCAAGGAAATCAGCGTCAAATCTTCTGTTCTGGTTCGGCATGCAGATTAGTCCCTTTTCTTTAGCAAGCTCGAACACCTCTCTTGCCTCAGCGGCAGTAGGTGCAAATGGTTTCTCCACCAGCACATGCTTGCCCGCCTCCAGTATCTGCTTTGCGTAGGGAACGTGGAACCTGTCCGGCGCAGAGACGACGACCAGGTCGACCTCAGGGTCCGCGAGAACCTCCGAGAAGTCTGTCGTAAACTTTATGTCGGAATAGAACGGTTCATATTCCGCGAACTGTGCTATATCCTCCTCGCGTCGGTATATGTATTTAATATGTACGTCTTCTCTGCTTTCCACATATGGAATATGATATTCGCGAACACTGACTCCGAACCCGATGTAAGCAACTGTGATCATGCTGTATTTCCTCCTTCTATAATATGATACTTTGCGCGCGTTCCGCTTCCGATAAGCCATGTCATGCGATTTCGTCCTTTGAGCATGCTTTGAATCCGATGCACGCATGACACTTTCTGATTCATCAACAACATTGTATCAAGCGCCTCATGCATTTTCAACAAAATATTTCATAAGACTTCATTTTTCCCATCACATATTATCACATTGTATCTTCTCTTT
>JAFRCB010000321.1 GCA_017404585.1 Lachnospiraceae bacterium | reverse complement strand
CGGTTACCGGCATGGATGAGCAGAATATCATGCTTACCCTTTTTGCCCGGAGCCAGTCTGAAAACGTCAAGACCGTGACCAAAGTCGGCAAGCTGTCCTTCACAAAGGTCATAGACAGTCTGGATCTCGGATCTGTTGTCAATCCGAAGGAGACGACGGCGCAGTATATTATTCAGTTCGTCCGCTCCATGCGGGCTTCTATGGGAAGCAATGTAGAGAACCTCTATAAGATAGCCAACGGAGAAGCCGAGGCCATTGAATTCCACGTCACTGAAAAAACAAGGGCGGTCAGCATTCCGCTGGTCAAGCTGGATACCAAGAAGAATATACTGATCGGAAAGATTTTCAGGAACGGGCGCGCGTTTACCCCGACCGGACATGATTCCATTGAAGTCGGTGACTCTGTCATCCTTGTCGTTCTCAGCAAGGACAAGATCAGGGATCTGGATGATATTCTTGCTTATTAAGGAGGAGTCCGGAGCATGAATTACGGAATGGTCATTTATATTCTTGGATGGATCCTGAAGCTCGAGAGCGTTATGCTGCTGCTCCCGTGCATCGTCGCTGTTATTTACCGCGAACCGGCCGGATTCTCTTTCCTTATAGCTGCCGGAATAGCGCTTGCTGTAGGTACTCTGATGTCTCTACGGAAGCCGACTCGCACGAAAGTGTACGGCCGAGACGGCTTCGTCACTGTGGCCCTCGCATGGCTGGTCATGTCACTGATCGGGGCGCTTCCCTTTACTCTGAACGGAGACATACCGTTTTATCTCGACGCGGTATTTGAGACCGTATCGGGTTTCACGACAACAGGAGCATCTATTCTCACAGCGGTCGAGCCGCTTAACAAATGCAGCCTGTTCTGGAGAAGCTTCACTCACTGGGTAGGCGGCATGGGCATATTCGTCTTCATGCTGGCCGTTGTTCCCCTTCTGGGCGGATCGACATTTAATCTCATGAAGGCGGAGAGCCCAGGTCCGGTCGTCGGCAAGTTCGTCCCCAGGGTCGGAGACACCGCAAAAATCCTCTATACGATTTATCTCATTATCACAGTTACAGAGTTCATACTGCTGGCCGCATTCGGCATGCCCGTCTTTGAAGCTCTTTGCCACACATTCGGCACAGTGGGAACCGGCGGCTTCGGCGTCAAAAATGACAGTTATATGAGCTACTCCGCTTCATTGCAGATCATAACGACGTTCTTTATGATCGCGTGCGGTATCAATTTTCAGTTTTATTTTTACCTTGTCGCTAAAAAGCTGAAGCTCGCGTTCGGAATGACAGAAGTGAGAGCTTACATTTCCCTTGTCCTTATATCAATCGTGATCATAACGATCAACATCTCGGGAATGTACGGATTCGGCGAATCAGTTCGCCATGCAGCTTTTCAGGTCGGTACGATCATCACCACGACGGGATACGCGACAGCTGATTTCAACCAATGGCCGGAGCTCACAAAGACTCTGCTGGTCCTTCTTATGATTATCGGTGCCTGCGCGGGTTCGACCGGCGGCGGTATGAAAGTATCCCGGTTCGTTATTGTTTTCAAGACAATCACCAAGGAAGTCGACAATATTATCCACCCGAGGTGGATCAAAAAGATCCAGTTCGACGGAGCGTCCGTTGCACACGAGACGATTCGCAATACAAATGTTTTTATCGCGATTTATTTTACTATTTTCCTTTTATCCACACTTTTGGTATCTGTAGACAATTTTGATTTTACGACAAACTTCACAGCTGTAGCCGCAACTTTGAACAACATCGGTCCGGGCCTCAATCTCGTAGGTCCGACCGGCAACTATTCGTTCTTTTCTCCGCTGACAAAGTGCGTGCTGATTTTTGATATGTTGGCAGGGCGTCTGGAAATTTTCCCGATGCTGCTACTGCTGACCCCGCGCAGCTGGAAGAGATATAATTAAGAAAAGGAAATATTTATGCCAGATATTATGACAAAAGAAAGGTATCAGAGCCTTCCTGTAAAGACTCTCAGGGAACTTGCGAAAGCCCGCGGCATCAGAGGAATGTCCACACAGAAAAAAGCTGTTATCATAGACGCGATGCTTGAGCTTGATGCCAGAGAGGCGGCAGCGGAAGAAAGCGGTGCCTCGGAAGCTAAAGATGTATCGCGGGATATGTCAGGCGGAGATCAGGCGGTGCATAGTCGGGACGAAGATGCTGCATCTGACGACACACCCTCTGAGAGCAGCCCGACTCCGCAGCAAAGGCGCGTGCTCAAAATAGAAGAGTCTGAACAGGCACACTCATTTGAGCAGGCAAAGACGGAATCTCCTGCCGGCGATGAAAAGCGAGAGGAGAAGCGCGACAAATCCGTTTATGTCCCGGGTGCAATTCCGGGAGACCAGGGGAATACGGTGCGCGGGCTTCTGGAGATCATGACGGACGGATTCGGGTTCTTGCGAAGCGCGAATTTTCTTCCCGGTGAGGAGGACGTCTATGTCTCTCCGTCCCAGATCAGGCGCTTCAACCTGAAAACGGGCGACATGGTCGAGGGCAACAAGAGAGAAAAAGCGCAGGGAGAAAAGTACGGAGCGCTGATTTATGTGTCCCGCGTGAATGACCGACCGGCAGACGAAGCCAGACGCAGGTTCACATTTGAAAATATGACCCCGATCTTCCCGAACAGGCGCATCCGGCTGGAGCGCCCTGACGGTTCACGCGCACCGAGGATCGTCGATCTCATGTCCCCGATTGGGTATGGGCAGCGAGGAATGATCGTCTCCCCGCCGAAAGCGGGAAAGACAACGCTTCTTAAAGATATTGCAAAGTCGATCCTCACGACGAATCCGAATACTTACCTTATTATCCTGCTGATCGACGAGCGGCCGGAGGAAGTCACGGACATGAAGGAGTCGGTGAAGGGAAGACATGTAGAAATTCTTTACTCCACATTTGACGAGACTCCGGAACATCACAAGCGTGTTTCGGAAATGGTCATCGAGCGGGCAAAGCGGCTTGTCGAGCAGAAGGAGGACGTCATCATTCTTCTGGATTCTATTACGCGTCTTGCCAGAGCCTATAACATTATTGTGGCGCCGAGCGGCAGAACACTGTCAGGCGGTCCCGACCCGACCGCTCTTTATATGCCGAAGAGATTTTTCGGTGCTGCGCGCAACATGCGGGAGGGCGGAAGCCTTACCATTCTTGCGACAGCCCTGGTCGATACCGGCAGCAAGATGGACGATGTCGTTTACGAGGAGTTCAAGGGCACAGGCAATATGGAGCTGATTCTCGACAGAAAGCTTCAGGAGCGAAGAATGTTCCCGGCCATTGATATCGTAAAATCGGGTACGAGACGCGAGGATCTGCTGCTCACGCCGAAGGAACGCAGGGCTGTTGATATTATGCGAAGACGCATGAACGGCCTGAAAGCAGAGGATGCTGTTGAGACGATTCTCGATGAATTCACCAGACTGCCGACCAATGAGATGGTAGTTGACCAGATACTGGCGAGATGGAAATAAATACAGAAAAAAGGAGCTGTAGCATTGAACTGCCACCACAATATATGGCAGACGTTATTTGCAAATGTCTGCAAT
>JAFRCB010000320.1 GCA_017404585.1 Lachnospiraceae bacterium | reverse complement strand
GAATAGTGTAATCAAGGGTGCGGGATACGTTCTTGCACATACTCCGGATTTAATGCTTCACAACGGATCTACCCAGACTACAGAGATCGTAGTCAATCCCGAATCTGAATACCTTAAAGAGATGAGAAATCATGTCCGCCCGTTCGAGCAGGTCGTCGACTATTGGCCGAATCAGGTCTATATCGGCAATGCTACACCGGATCAGCTCGCCAAGGTGGAATTCCCATATTATGACAAGTCCATGGAAGGCGCGGACCGCTATGGCAAGTTCGGCGAGATCATGCCCGAGGCAGAATTCTATCTGCTGACACAGGCATGCGATGTCTTTGAAGTATTCCATATGGACAAAGAGTTCGTAGCCGCTCACAAGGCTGAGCTCGCTGCAGATCCGCTCATCACAGAAGACATCATGGCAAGAGTTGCTGAGGGCAAGGACATTGCTGAGATCAAGGCACTCGTCGAGTCCGGTGAGGCAGATCCGATTTATTACAAAGATGAACTCGCAGGCTGCTGCAAGAGAGCTCATGACATCGACGTCAACCTCTCCGCAGAGGTAATGCTTGAGAACCTTACCAACAAGGCGACCAGCGTACTTTCTATCCTTCACGGACTTAAGGCTGCAGGCGTTGACGCAGGCGAGATCGAGTACGTCATTGACTGCTCCGAGGAGGCTTGCGGCGATGTCAACCAGCGCGGCGGCGGTAACTTCGCAAAGGCAGCTGCAGAGATCGCAGGTCTCAACAACGCTACAGGCTCCGATGCCCGCGGTTTCTGCGCAGGCCCGTCTCACGCAATGATCGAGGCTGCTTCTCTTGTTAAGGCAGGCGCTTTCAAGACTGTTGCTGTCATCGGCGGCGGCTGCGTTCCGAAGCTCGGTATGAACGGCAAGGACCATGTGAAGAAGGGTCTTCCGATGCTCGAGGACTGCCTTGCAGGCTTCTGCATCATTCTCACAGAGAACGACGGTGTCAATCCGGAAGTCAACCTTGACATCCTTGGACGCCACACAGTAGGTACAGGCGCTGCTCCGCAGAACGTTATCGGCAGCCTTGTTGCAGATCCGCTTGAGAGAAACGGCATGAAGATGACCGATATCGACAAGTACTCTCCGGAAATGCAGAACCCGGATATCACAAAGCCGGCCGGCGCAGGCGATGTCCCGCTCGCTAACTACAAGATGATCGGCGCCCTCGCTGTTAAGAAGGGCGAGATCGATCGTAAGGGTCTTGCGGCATTTGTTGAAGAGCACGGTCTCACAGGCTTCGCTCCGACACAGGGCCATATCCCGTCAGGTGTTCCGTATATCGGATTTGCAAGAGAAGACATTCTGGCAGGAAAGATCAAGAAGGCTATGATCATCGGCAAGGGCTCCCTGTTCCTTGGCAGAATGACCAACCTGTTCGACGGTGTCTCCTTCGTTATTCAGGCCAATGAAGGCGCTAAGGATAAGGGCGGCGTTTCCGAAGAAGAAGTCAAGGGCATGATCGCTAAGGCAATGAAGCAGTTCGCAGCTTCTCTTCTTGCAGAGGAAGCATAAATCAGAAAGAAAGGTGCACAATATGGCAAATACAATTGAAAAAGTAATCGCCGAGACCTTTCTGGAGATGGCTGAAGGTCTCGAGACCGGCAGTTTCGGAAAAAAACCCAAAATCGCTCTGACAGGCATGGGAAGCGAACACGGTGAAGAAAATGCGATGGCGGCAGCTCTGGATGCGGCTAAGAGCGGAGTCGATGTTTATTATATCGGCAGCCTCGAAGCTGAGGGCGTGACAACTGTCAAGGCCACGGACGATGAAGACGGACATGACAAGATGGATGACCTCCTGGACAGCGGTGCTATTGACGGCGCGGTCACCATGCATTATCCGTTCCCGATCGGTGTATCCACAGTCGGACGCTGCATTACTCCGGCTCTCGGAAAAGAGATGTTCATCGCAAACACGACAGGAACATCCAGCACAGACCGTATCGAGGGCATGATCCTGAACGCGATCTACGGCATCATTACCGCTAAGGCATGCGGCATCGCAGAGCCGACAGTCGGTATTCTGAACGTTGACGGCGCGAGACAGGCAGAGAAGGCTCTGAAGAAGCTCCAGGACGGCGGCTATCCGATTAAATTCGCGGAATCCAGCCGTGCGGACGGCGGCTGTGTCATGAGAGGAAATGACGTGCTTCGCGGCACACCGGATATCATGGTCATGGATTCTCTGACAGGCAACGTCATTACCAAGATGCTCTCCTCCTACACCACAGGCGGCAGCTTTGAAGCTTCAGGCTTCGGCTATGGCCCGGGTATCGGCGAGAACTATGACAAGCTGATTATGATCGTATCCCGCGCATCGGGCGCTCCGGTCATTGCGAACGCGATGCGTTTCGCGGGCCAGCTTATCAAGGGCAAGGTATTTGAGATCGCAAAGGCTGAGTTCGCTGCTGCAAAGGCCGCAGGTCTTGACGCTATCCGCGCCGACCTCAAGGCTGCTCAGGAGAAAGCAGGAGCTCCGAAAGAGGAAGTTAAAGCTCCGCCGGCGGAAATCGTCACAGCTCAGATCCCGGGTATCGAGGTCATGGATCTTGAGGATGCTGTACAGGCTCTTTGGAAAGAGAATATCTACGCCGAGAGCGGCATGGGCTGTACAGGCCCGATCGTCCGTATTTCCGAGGCAAACAAGGAAAAGGCAGTCGAGATTCTCAAGAATGCAGGTTACGTCAGCTGATTTTGCTTCTCAGTGGGAGAAGAACCCCATCACTAAGGCGGTGGGTCATATCAGACATTTAAATCGCGGTGAGTGTCCCGGTTCCCGGCTGCGCTGCACATGCAGGCCGGGGACCACGGAGACATATTCCGGCAGGGGAAGGAAGCCCCTGCCGGGAAGCCGCTTAGTATCGGAGGACATGACATGGATCGCAACAGACTTTACAGGATGATCCCGAAGGTGGACGTTCTTTTGGAAAACGAGACGGTTGAGATGCTGGCCGAGAAATACGGTCACGGAATTGTCATGGACATGATCCATAAAGAGATGGATCGTCTGCGGGAACTGATCCGAAATACCGATGACAGCGAAAACATTGAGAGAGAAATCTGTCAGCTGCCTCAGGCGATTCAGAAAGAGACAGAAGCTCTGTTTATTCCCAATGTGCGGAAGGTCATAAACGCGACCGGCACAATTCTGCACACCAATCTCGGGAGAGCGCCGATCAGTCGTCGGCATGCCGAACTTCTCGCTGACATAGTCAGCGGCTATTCCAACCTGGAGTACAATCTGGAGGCGGGAAGAAGGGGAGAGCGGTATGCTCATTTTGAGAAACTCATTTGCAGACTGACCGGAGCGGAAGCCGCAATGGTCGTTAACAATAACGCCGCGGCCGTTCTGCTCGTGCTGAGCACGATAGCGACCGGAGGAGAGGCAATTGTCTCGCGCGGGGAGCTGGTCGAGATCGGCGGAAAATTCCGGATACCGGACGTGATGAAACAGAGCGGAGCCCGGCTTGTCGAGGTCGGGACGACCAACAAGACACATTATTCGGACTATGAAGAGGCGATCACGGAAGAGACAAAGGCCCTCATGAAGGTCCACACCAGCAATTACAGGATCACCGGCTTTACGGAGAGCGTACCGCTCACGGAGCTCAGAAAGCTGGCGGACGAGCATGACCTGCCCCTCATTGAGGATCTCGGCAGCGGTGTTCTCGTCGATCTCACGAAATACGGTCTTACTCATGAGCCTACTGTCCGGGAGTCCATAGCCGGCGGAGTCGACGTGGTGTGTTTCAGCGGAGATAAGCTTCTCGGAGGACCTCAGGCCGGAATTATTATCGGAAAAAAGAAATATATCGACAGGATGAAAAAGAATCAGCTCACAAGAGCGATCCGCGTCGATAAATTTACAGTGACCGTGCTGGAACTTGTGCTCATGGAGTATCTCAATGAGGAGAAGGCTAGTGAGAATGTTCCTGTACTCAGAATGATCAGGGAGACGGAAGAGACCCTCATGCCCCGGGCAGAGAAGCTGGCCGAGATGATCATGAGAGAGAATGTCGCCGCGGAAGTCACTGTAGAGAAGATTTATTCTCAGGTCGGCGGAGGCTCCCTCCCGTCGGAGCTTCTCGAAGGTGCCGCCGTATCGGTCCACCCCCTCGGCATGAGTGCCGGAAGGCTCGAGGAAGCCATGCGGAAATCCGCTCATCCGATCATCGTGAGGACTGCTGAGGACTGTGTAAAAATGGATGTGAGAACTGTCCTGGATGAAGAGTTTGACACCATTGCCCGGGTGCTGGCAGATATTCTCGCAGGCGGAAATTGAACCGTATCGCTCTATTGACAGGGAGGAACCCGGATGAAACACATTATTATCGGAACAGCAGGCCATATTGACCACGGCAAAACAACGCTGATAAAAGCCTTGACCGGGCGTAATACAGATAGACTTAAAGAGGAGCAGCAGCGAGGCATTACCATCGATCTGGGATTTACATGGTTCGATCTGAATGACGGAACGCACTGCGGTATCATCGACGTGCCTGGTCATGAAAAGTTTATTAACAATATGGTGGCCGGCGTTGTCGGAATGGACCTGGTCCTCATGGTCGTGGCCGCTGACGAGGGAATTATGCCTCAGACCCGGGAGCATCTTGATATTCTGGAACTGCTCGGCATCGAGAAGAGTATTCTTGTACTTAATAAGTGTGACCTTGTGGATGAAGAGTGGATCGATATGGTCGAGATGGATGCAAGAGAAGAGCTGAGCGGTACAATTATGGAGAATGCCCCGTGCGTGCGGGTCTCATCTGTCACCGGAGAGGGACTGGAGGAGCTGAAGGCAATAATTCTTGAGATGGTCCGCGACAAAGTGGAAGCCAAAGACGTCAACAGCATTCCCCGCCTTCCGATCGACAGAGTGTTTTCCATTCCCGGATTCGGCACGATCGTCACCGGGACGCTTTTATCGGGAAGTATCACAAAGGGGGAAACGCTCACGGTCTTTCCTGTGGGAAAGAGCTCCAAGGTCAGGAACATTCAGGTGCACGAGACAAATCAGGAGATCTGCGAGGCCGGTCAGCGCGTCGCCCTCAATATCCCGAACATTAGAAGGGATGAGATCTACCGCGGCTGCGTTCTTGCCCCTGCTAATAGTATGGAGAATACTACGCTTATTGATGTGAATCTCCAGATCCTGAAGAGCTCCACGCGGACGATCCGCAACAGAGAACGGTTCCATCTGTTCACCGGGACCAGCGAAATCCTGTGCCGCGCAATTCTGCTCGACAAGCAGGAACTGAAGCCCGGTGAAACAGGACTTGCGCAGCTCCTGTGCGAGGAGGAGATCGTCGTCAAGCGCGGCGACCGCTTTGTCGTCCGCTTTTACAGTCCGCTCGAGACCAGCGGAGGCGGCGTGATCCTTGAGTCCAATCCGAGAAAGAAAAAGCGCTTCAATGAGGGCGTGATCGACGAGCTGAAGAGGAAGAAATCCGGTTCGCTGACAGATGTATGCGAGCTCAATATCAGAGCTGTCACGGATGATCTCGTACCGCTCAAAGAACTCTCAAAGCAGATGTCCCACTCTGCGGCTGAACTTAAACCCTGTCTGGATGAGCTTGTGGAGAGGGGAGCGCTTGTCGAGTTCCCGCTGAAAAAGGATACCTGGTACTGGCATGCGGATAATGCATTCATCGTTGAGCAGGAGATCGCCAGGGCTCTGAAGAATTTTTATGAGAAGTATCCGTATCGCTACGGAATTCCGAAGGCGGAGATCCACAATACGTTTATGAAGAAGGTACGTCTCAATGTGTTTGATTCCTGTGTCAACTATATGGTGAGTACCGGAACGCTTCGTATTCAGGATGAGTACGTATGCCTGGCGGATTTTGAGATAACGAAGGATGAGACATTTGCAGATATCGAGCAGCTGCTGACACAGCAGTTCGAGGAGGCAGGTTATCTGCTTCTGAGATTTTCGGAAGTGGATAAGAAGCAGTATTCGGATGAGGTCGTCACAGACGTTCTCCACATTCTGATCGATGAGGGGAAGATGGTTCGAGTCGGTATTGAGCTCGAAATGTATACAATGAAGCATTTCATGGATGCGGCGGAAGCCAAAGTGAGGAAGCACTTTGAGACGGAAGATCTCCTCACGATCAAACAGGTCCGCGAGATGTTCGAGACTAACCGTAAATGTGCTAAACCGATTATTGAATATATGGATGTAATAAAGGTAACAAAGAAGGTCGGTGCAGAGACAGAAAGGGTGGCGTACATTTGAATCTGAAACAGCTGGAAGCGTTCGTAATGATCGCGAACAATAAAAGTTTTTCTTTGACGGCAAAAAAATTATATCTGACCCAGCCGACGGTGAGCGCATACATAAGCAAGCTGGAATATGAACTGGGGGAAAAGCTCTTTTACCGCACGACAAAAGAGGTCACCCTGACAGAAGCCGGAAAAAAGATATATATTTACGCGAAGGATATCATTGAGCTTGCGGAGAAAATTGAAAATGCGTTCAAGGGGTCATCCGAGGAGGGGACACGCCGCATGGTCATTTCCGCATCATCTATTCCGGGAACATACCTGCTGCCCGGGATTCTCGCGGAGTTCAGCAGGACGTATCCGAATGTTGAAATGCGTGTCCAGGAGTCAGACAGTATCGGTGTCATGAACGATATACGGGAGCACCGCGCGGACCTCGGCTTTGTCGGCACAGCGACCAAGGATCGCGAGATTTCGTTCATGCCGTTCTGCAAAGATGAACTTGTTCTGATCACACCGAACAATGACAGATACCGCGAGCTCAAAGAAAAGAAGCTCAATCTCACATGGATCGAGCAGGAACCCTGGATCATGCGTGAGGACGGCTCCGGTACCTACAAGGAGACTCTCCACGTGTTTGAGGAAATGGGCATTCACAGCGATCAGCTGCATATTCTCGCCCGTTTTAATAATACAGGCGCAATCCTTCTCTCCGTTGCGCAGGGAAGCGGAATTACGATCGTATCGCGTCTGGCTGCCCAGTCCGCCGTTGATCGCGGAGATGTTCTGGATCATCCGCTCGGAGCTAACGGCAGTTACCGCTGGATCAGTATCGCCACGAGCAGCACGACTCCGCTGACCGATACCAGCAGAGATATGATCAAACTGGTTAAAAAAATGTATAACTGTTGAATAGCAGATTCCTGTTATTTGCCATTTTACTGCCATGGGATTTTCCCATAAGAAAAACATAAGCTGCATATGTCCGGTAGTTGCACACGTAACCGGTCATATGCAGCTTATGTCATTTTCGGGGTATTGCCCTGCCTCACTACTGTGACGAAAGCAGTATGAAGGCAGGGCTCGCGCTGTAAGGGCTGAGAATTACGGCAATTACAGCATTATATATTTGAGAATGAATACGACCGCGAGCACATACATGAGCGGTGATATCTTGTTTGTCTTGCCGGAGAGCAGGTGAAGAATAACGTAGGAGATGATTCCCAGTGAAATTCCCTCGGAGATCGAGTAGAGGAAAGGCATTGCCATGATGGCGATAAATGCCGGAATAGCCTCGATCATATCGAACCAGTCGAGCTTTACGACCTGCTGCATCATCATGAACCCGACGATGATGAGAGCGGGAGCGGTGGCAAATGAAGGTACCGTCAGGAAGATCGGCGAGAAGAACAGCGAGAGCACAAAGAACGCGCCTGTCGTCAGCGCCGTAAGTCCTGTACGGCCGCCCTCGGCGATACCGGAGGTGGACTCTACAAATGTTGTGATCGTTGATGTTCCGAGACTCGCGCCGACTGTTGTGGCGACAGCGTCAGCCAGAAGAGCGCCCTTGATGCCCGGAAGGTGTCCTTCCTCATCCAGCATTTCCGCCTTGGAGGCGCAGCCGATCAGTGTTCCCAGTGTGTCAAAGATGTCGACGAACAGGAAGGAGAACATGACGACGAAGAAATTAACTGTGCCGATGATGGAGAAGTCCATCTTGAAAAATGTGGGAGCCAGTGAAGCCGGAGCCGCGATGATGCCGGAAGGAATCAGGCTGTAGAAGCCTGCATCCGGATTGGGAACATAGAGTCCGACGAGCTGGCAGATAATGCCCAGAGCCCACGTCGCGAGAATACCGATCAGCAGGTTGCCCTTGATCTGGTGAATGACGAGGTATGCTGTGATCAGGATACCGATCAGGGTCAGAAGGACTGTGATGCCTTCGTAGTTGAAGGTTCCGTTCTTGAGCGATCCGCTGAAGGAGAACATTGTTACCAGAGTGGATCCATCCACGCAGATGTGCGAGTTCTGCAGACCGATAAAGCAGATGAAGAGACCGATACCTACGGATACGCCGATCTTCAGTGTGCCGGGGATGGCATTAAAGATGGCTTCGCGGACATTTGTAACAGAGAGAATGATGAAAAGAAGACCCTCTGCGAAGACGGCTGTCAGTGCCATCTCCCAGGAATAGCCCATTCCCAAAACGACAGTGTAGGCGAAGTACGCGTTCAGGCCCATGCCTGCGGAGAGCGCGAACGGCAGGTTGGCGAAGAACGCCATACATGCACAGCCGATTGCGGACGCGAGTGCGGTGGCCGTGAAAACGGCGCCACTGTCCATGCCGGACGCGGAAAGGATTCCGGGGTTGACGGCAAGGATGTAGGCCATGGTCATGAATATGGTGATGCCGGCCATGACCTCGGTCCGGACATCGGTGCCATGTTCTTTGAGTTTGAATAGTTTCTCCATAATTAACCTCCTCATTTTTGAATAGTAAGGAACTGTTTCTAGTATCTCACAAAAGTAGAAAATGGTGAAGTAGGGACGGTTCTTTTCTCGTGAAAAAATCCGTAACAGTTCAGACAGGCTGCAGTGGAGATTCAGAATCCGGCGCAAACATCATCTTCATCGAAAAACGCAGGTCATTTCTGAGAGCTTAAAAAGCTAAAGCTTTTTTGATCTCTCAGTGAAGGACCTGCAATGTTTTTCTCACGAAGATGGATGCTTTGCTGCCGGAAACGTAATACAGTTGCAGCCTGTCTGAACTGTTACAAAATCCGCGTGAAAAGAACCGTCCCCACTTCACTTTCTGCCGCTGGCATCAGGGAT
>JAFRCB010000036.1 GCA_017404585.1 Lachnospiraceae bacterium | reverse complement strand
TATATTCAGATAGTTGTGGACAAGGAGCAGCGAGAGGGAGAGGGCCGGTCCCATGAGACCGATTTCCACACTGATAAGGCGAAAAACCAAAGTAATGACCGGAAAAATAACAAAAGACAGGAGGACCAGTACATTGCTCACTCCAAGACCTCTGCTGTAGCGGAGAAGTAACGCAAAAATGATTCAGAGGACGATCATACCTCCTGCCTGACCGATCAGATAGTATGGACCGGTCTCGGTGCCGTTAACTGTCGAAGTGGAAATCAGGCCGTTCACCGAATTGACAGCCCAGAATCCGGCAGAGATTCCGCACACAGCGATATTCAGATGGTACAGCCATTCCGGTACGAGCGCCCCCTTGACAGTGTCCTCAATGAGATAAATGAGGAAGCGCACAAAAAAGACAAGCAGGACAAAATACGCTGCGCTCGAAATAAAATACGACACACTGTACACACGATTTCCGATTATACTCTCATCCCTCCAGAATACCGATATCCAGCCGATGATGTCTGATGCCAGCATTATAATAGCGCTTACCACAGACTCGATAAAGTAAGGATATCTCTTCCGTCTGATAGAAAACTCCATGAGGCATCCCACAAGCAGAATCGTCATTGTGATGAGCGCATATAACAGGATAATTATATTGACGTAAATCATAAGTCCTCCGGTCTAGTCTGTCGGTCTGAAAGAGAGTAATTCCGTGATATATTCTTCTGCAAGGGTGGAAAGAGGCATGCGCTTTTTCTTGATATAGCCGATCGTCATAACGTCATCCGTATCGAGCGGGACCGCCCGGTAATACTCACCGTTAAGATTTTCACAGATGATTCCCGAACACAGGGTATAAGCATTGAGACCGACCATCAGATTAAGCATGGTCGCCCGGTCATCCGCCTTAATGATCCTGTCATAATCGCGCGTCGCAAGGACCTCCTCCGCAAAGTGGAACGAATTGTTCTCCCCCTGCTCGAAGCTGAGACACGGGTAGGGCGAGAGTTCCTCGAACTTTATCTTATCACGGTCTGCCAGCGGGTGATTTTTCCAGAGATACACTGAAATCGGGCACTCAAAAAGAGGGATGAATTCCAGTTCGGCGTCCCGGAATATTTTAGTCAGGACTTTTTCGTTAAAATCATTGAGGTAGAGAACTCCGACCTCGCTTTTGAGATTCCGGACGTTCTCTATGACCTGTGCTGTTCTCGTCTCATGGACAGCGAACGCATACGGTTCCCCTTCATGCTTCCCTGCCACCCTTATAAATGCTTCGACTGCAAATGTATAGTGCTGCATCGAAACCGAAAACTTCTTTTTCCTCTTCTCGGGAGCAATAAAAGTATTCTCTATAAGTTCATACTGTTCAAGGATCTGTCTGGCATATCCGAGGAATTCTTCCCCGTCCGCTGTGATCGTGATGCCCCGATTGGACCTTAAGAACAGCGTCATATCAAGCTCGTTCTCCAGTTCCCTGACCGTGCCGGAGAGGGACGGCTGAGAAATGAACAGGCGCTTGGCTGCCTCATTAATTGACCCGCAGTCGGCGATCGTGACCGCATATTTCATCTGCTGAAGAGTCATGTGTTCCCCCCGGAGATAAGGTCGACTTCTGTATATCTCATAATACCCGCCAGGATGCTTTTCGGGAATCCTGACACTGACTTGTTATAAGCCTCGGCTTTCGTATTGTAATCGGCGATTGCGGCATTCAACCCGTCCGCTTCCCGATCCACTGCCGAAGCGGCATCCTTATAAGAACTTACGGACATGCCTGCCTCGTCGGAGGCTTCATGAAGAGCGGAGAGAGCATTTGCAAATGCATCTACAGCGTCAGATCTCTCCTTTGCGGATCCCGCCTGACAGAGAGCCAAATATGCGGAAGCAAAAGCTCCGGCACGATCCCCGGAGGGTGCGCCTGCTTTTCCTGCCTCACGCACGAAGGTCGATACCTCATCCTCCATCTCCCGGATCACTGTCGTGATATCAGAATACGCAAGCTCCACACTCGAGCGTGACGAGCCGAGCGACTGTACGCCGGTCATAATAAGACCTATGATAATTGCGGCAGTTGACAGGATCATGTACGTCCTTCTTCTTGTGCTGCCGTAAGTATCTTCCTTTTTAACACGGTTCCCGGAATAGTTTCCGCCGGCTCTTTTCTGATTCTTTTTCTTTGCCAAAGATCCATTCTCCTTTTCAAGATATCACGAAATACTATAATAAAAATCAGCTCTTCTTGCAAGAGCTGATAAATGTTAGTCTATTATATTTGCGCGTTCAAGGTGATATGCATCACTTTGTCTCACGTGCGAGGCAAAAGCGAGAATTCGGTTCACGGGATAAAAAGAGCTGTCACTAAAGCTGCGATCCGCACGCATAATGACCGGCGCGGCCGGTCAGTCACATGCAGATCTCAGCAGATGAGAAAGAGAACTATATGTGCCATTATTTTTTATCTGTGAGGCAGCAGATATAGTCCATGGAAACTTTGTAGAGCTGTGCGAGCTGGATCATGGCATCAAGCGGAATCCTGACATTCCCTCTCTCATAGTCCGAGTATGTTCTCTGTGCAACATGAAGTATCTTCGCGACTTCCGCCTGTGAATAATCACTGTCCTCACGAAGATTTCGGATACGCTCCAAATACAATATTTTATTCATCCTTTTTCCCGCCTTATACAACAATAGCTTTACCCAAATAACTATGTTGTTAGAATAACCGATTCAAGAACCTTAAATAAAAATTGAGTGACATAACCGCTGAAAAAATAAAGAAATTTTAAGTATTTGTCAATTTTTCGTCAATTCTTTATCAAGTCTTTGTCAACCTGATCGTTAAATTTCTCTTCTATTGCAATTTACTCTTGCGGCTGCAAATTTTTCATAGTAAATCGCAATATATGTATCATGATTCACCCATTGCCTATAAATGCGGGGGGCTTCCCCCACTGAGACAAGCGTGATATTGATTTAACCACCGCTTACAGAAGCGGGGGGCTTCCCCCACTGAGATAAAAGATGACCGGATATGACATTCTTATGCAGTAGGTCATATCCGGTCATTATTCAATCAGGAACGCCGCGGCGTCCCTGCCGCCCTCGCCGGGCGCGAAGCATCTTCATTTTTCGAATTATAGGCAGACTCACGTCACAAGAATTCCCTGTCAGAGATTAATACGCATCCGCATTAAGATTATGGCTCTTCTCGTAACTTGAGATCATATTGATATTCTGTCTCTCGACATCATTCAGCATGTCCTCGGAGAACTCGCCTGCAGGCACAGTCGGATGATACCAGGAGAACTGGCTGAAATATTCCGCATATTCCTGATTATTGAACGTATATCCGTTCCGGGCATATATCTCATTGACCATGAGCCTGATTTCCCGCGCAGACCGTCCTTCAAGTTCTGACTCGCTGAGTAATCTCGAGCTGCTGTCAGGCATGATCATTCCTTCCGAAGATCCCGACTGAGGTTTTTTGGTCGGAGCAGGCGTTGCTGTCGGCTTCGGAGTCGGAGTCGCTGTCGCTGTCGGTTCCGGAATCGGTGTTGCCGTCGGCTCGGGAATCGGGGTCGGCTCCGGGCTTGGGGTCGGGGTCGGTGTCGGAGTCGGAGTGAGCTCCGTAGCAGTGATCGCTGTCGGAACAGGTGACGGCGTCGGTGTTGCCGTCGGCACCGGGGTCGGAGTCGGTGTCGGAGTATCAAGCGGAATGGCTGTCACATTCGGTGTGATCGTCGTCTCTTCCGCCCGTCCTTCATCTTCCCTGCTGCTGGTCCAGAAGTCAGAAAGCTTGGCGTTCCGTATTGCCGGCACCACAAATAATAAGAGTGACGCGATGAGGGCTACCATGACAATTGCAAGCAGAGCCCAGCGGCCACCGCCGTTCTTTCCGCCCTTACCCTCAGGCCTGACGAAGAGAATGCTGCCGTCATCGTCTTCATCATCGTCATAGTCTTCATCATCATAATCATCATCATCGCCCAGACCGAAAAATCCTGCCAGACGGGCCGCTGCTTTGTTATGTTTTTCTTTTGGCTCGGCATCCGCTTTCTGAGACTTTCCGTCCGCCTCACTCGAACCCTCGACCATGCCGGCAGGAGCTCCCGCGCCTGCGATGCCGGCCTTCCTGCCTGCTGCACTCTTGAAAGACGCAGCTTCTGTTTCTGTTTTTCCCGCTTCTATCTTCGTTCCGCAGACCGGGCAGAAATTATCTCCTGCAGCAACCTCACTGCCGCAGAACACACAGTACTGCTTGCTCGGATCATGCCGAAAAGACCGCTTGCTGAAAGCTCCGCAGTTTGGGCAGAACTTAGCTTCAGCATCGATCCATTCACCGCAGTTTTGGCACTGAATCTTATTATCCATACTCACCTCTTATTGTCTCAGCGCTGTCCGAATGTTTGGACATGCTGTCTGTACTGCAGGTCACGGCATAAAGACACCCTGTAATCGGCATCCGCCGTAGGACCGGACTGCCGGCCGCCTGCACTGTCTATTGTAGCAAAAGTATCTCAGCTCCTCAACTCTTATCGCCGAGCTGGCTTTTATGCGAGTATAGGGCCCCTATCAGATTGGAGTCGTTAAAGAACCTGCACGGCTCAATTTCCGGCACCGGCATGTCTGACCAGTAAAACAGTTTCATTGTTTTCTCGGCCTGCTTACGGATCATCTCAATGAGCAATGGCTGCGTACTGATTCCGCCTCCGACAACGACCCGCTCGGGGTCGATAATGATCTGAATAATGCAGATTATCCTTGCGACATTTCCCGCAAATTTCCAGAGGATCTCCCGGACAGTCTCATCACCTTCCTCAATCATTTTGAAGACTTTGACTCCGTCCAGTTCATCCTCGGGCATGCCTTTAGCTTCCGCTACCATACCGACAAGGCCTCTCGCACTGGCTGCCAACGATGCAAGTTTCTTCTCATCGAGCTCATCTCCCATATCGTCAAATATGAAATAACTGAGTTCCCCTGCAACAAAATGCTTTCCCCGAAGGATCTCACCGTTCACGATGATGCCCCCGCCGACACCTGTCCCCAGGATCACCGCAGCCGCATTGCGGCAGCCTGCAAGATTTCCGTGCCAGAATTCGGCAAGTGCCGCGCATCTGGCGTCATTCTCCATAGTTACAGGCACCGGGATCCTCTTCCTCAGAGCTTCGATCAGGTTCATCTCTCTGACACAATACACGCCGCCTCCGTTGTAGGCATATCCGGTCTCAACATCCAAAAAACCGGGCATGCTGAGGGCTACTCCCGCTATGTCGCCCTCTTTGGCAGCGGCTTCCTCATAAATACCTGCGATGGATTTGAGGAACAGATCAAGATCTTCTGTCTCCGTAGGGATTTTTCCCTTTCTGAGAAATTCTCCCTCGGCAGTCATGACCGCATACTTGGTAAATGTACCGCCTACGTCTATTACCGCATAATTCATCTTGCCACCTCCTTGTGTCCTAACTGTGAATCCAATCATTAATTATTTCTTAAAATTGTTAATCGCGATTTCTGATCGCGCACCGCGCAGGGTTCGAAGCACTTTCCCTGCTGCACGATTGCGATGTGTCCGCATACTTCCGGATCCTGTGCGCGGGTCCGTTCTCACATTTCAAATATCGTATCGGCCGCGTTCATGGTGGAATCCCTGTGGGATACTATAACGACTGTCCGGTCCCGGCACTCTTCCATGAGAGACTTCAGGATGATACCCTCATTCAGAGAGTCAAGGTTGCTGGTCGGCTCGTCGAGCAGCATGAACGGAGCATTGTGGAGGAAAGCCCTCGCGATTCCTATTCTCTGCCTTTCACCGCCGGAGAGAGTGTCTCCGAGCTCTCCGACTGTCGTATCATAACCGTTCGGAAGCGACTTAATAAAGTCATGAATAGCCGCTTTCTTAGCCGCGCGGACGATCTCAACGCGGGAAGCACCGGGTTTGCCGATCAGTATGTTATTGGCAATGCTGTCATGGAACAGGTGTGTCTCCTGCTCAACGAGCGACTCCGTGTCGCGGAGCTGTGTCGTCGCAATGTGCCGCACATCCTCACCGGAAACCATGACGTGGCCTTCCTGGACGTCAAAGAAGCGCATAAGCAGTTTCAATATCGTTGACTTTCCCGAACCAGACGGACCGTGAATGCCTATGATCCTGCCGGGCCAGAAAAGGATCGAGAAATCCTTAAGGATCATCTCATCCCCGTACGAGAACGTGACCTTAGAGAGCTCAGCACCGCGGAAATGCTCGAAACCGTCCCATCCTTCACGGCCATCCGTGCCGGAGACATCCCACACGAGAGGCATCTCCTCCAGAAGGTCAAGGACACGGTCTCCCGCTGCCAGAGTATGGCTCAGGCTATTGGAAAGACTGCCGAGAGCAACCACCGGCCCGAAAGAGCTCATAAAAGCAATCTGGGAAATCAGAAGTCCGTCATAGCCGATCCTGCCGTTAAAATAGAGATCTGTCAGAAGGAGCAGCATAGTATAGGAAAAAACAAGGATCACTGCAGTTGTAACGACTCTCTGAATTCCTGTCATAGTCGAAAGTCCGCGCTGAAGATCCGACAGCTCGTCCGACCGCGAGGCAATCTCCTTGCGGCGTCTCCTGCCGCAGCCGAACTGTATGATCTCATCGAGACCTCTCAGAGAGTCGAGAACAAAACTGGTCATATCTCCGAAGGCGTTCCGGAAACGAAGGCCGGCATCGCCGTTCAGTTTTCCGTTAATGACCGGGATGATCACGCCGACCGCTATGTAGGCAGCCGCAGCCAGAAGTCCCGCATAGAGCGAGTGTCTCATGAACATGGAAATCATGATCACTGACGTAATGAACGCGATCGCGATCGGAGAAATCGTGTGCGCGTAGAACACCTCCAGAAGCTCAATATCCGAAGTTATAATAGAAATCAGATTGCCTTTATCTCTGCCCTCAAGCTTGGCGGGAGCCAGCCTGCGAAGAGCCGCATAAACCTCATGACGGATAATGGCAAGAAGTCTGAAAGCGATATAATGGTTGCAGTAATGTACCGCGTAGTGCAGAACACCGCGAAGGATCGCAAAGATGCCCATCAGCACAAAGAGCGTCTGGGCTGATCTCGTAGCGAGTGATGTAAAAGAAAGCGGTATACCCTTAGCGCGAAGCGCGCTCACAGCCTCGCGGGCAGCCTCCGCCGCCGCTCTGGCAGCCTCTGCGTGACCGGGATCGAGGAACGCAAATGCGTCTACAGCCTTCTCTGCCTCATAGACCGCCTCAGTAGTTCCGAAGATGAGCCCGTGAAGTAGAACATTGCCCGCAAACACTGAGATAAAAATTGCCGCGAGATAGCCGAGAACACCCAGGACAACTGCGGTGCACATAATCGGCATGAGCGGTCGCACAAGGCCGATCAGCTGCCCCATGATTACGACTGCACTGCGCCTCTTCTCTTTTTCCGAAGCCTTCCCGCTGTTCTTGTCGACCCGCCTGCCTTTTCCACTCTTCCCTGTCGCAGTCTCATCCGCGTAGGCGATAAGAGATTTGCGGATAGTCTCGTAAGCCCGGTCCTCATCCGTGATCGAGGTCGCGGAGCCGCTGACTTCACAGCTCTCCACATGTTTTCTTCTGCTTCCCCGCGCGCTTTTTGCGTATGTCTCGAGAGACATCTGGGCATTGTACATGGCGCAGTACGATCCGCCTTTGGCCATGAGCTCGCTGTGAGTTCCGCTCTCCGTTATCGCACCGTCCTCGCACATATAAATGCAGTCGGCTTTGATACAGTTGTGCAATCTGTGAGAGATCATGAGGACTGTCTTTGTCTTCGCTATCTCCCTTATGATGCTCATGATGAGTTCTTCGCTCTCCGCGTCAATATTGCTGGTGGCCTCATCGAAGATCATGACCTCCGCATCGACCAGGAGGGCTCTGGCAAGTCCTATGCGCTGAGCCTGACCTCCGGATATATTGGCGCCTTTCTCCTCAAGCTGCATGGAGAGGCCGCCTCTCTTTTTGACAAAAGGAACAAGGTGGACCGCGTCAAGGGCTTCATAGAGTTCCTCATCCGTCGCGTTCGGCTTTCCCATTCTCAGGTTATCAGCCACTGATCCCTTGAAAATATAATTATTGTGACGGACCAGCACAACATGGGAGAGAAGACTTTTCTCCCGCACGTCGCGAAGCTCGTGAATACCGCCCTCTCTGCTGCCGATACGTACACTTCCCGTGTATCTGCGATTCCTGCCGGCGATAATGCCTGCAATCGTACTCTTTCCGCAGCCGGAGGGTCCGACAAGGGCGGCAAGGCTGCCGGCAGGCAGGACCATATTCACGCCCTTTAGTATCTGACGGGACGCATCATAATAAAAACCGACGTCTGACATCTGGACAGAGATATTGCTGGATCTGCAGAATTTCTGCTCCGCAAAATTCATACGGCGGTCGCGCTCCTTTTCCACATCGACCGTCTTTGTCAGCTGTTCACGCCCCCGCCTTGCCTCAGGCAGATCGAGTAGCGCAAATATCCTGTCGCTGGCAGCCATACCGTTCATTGCAATGTGAAAATAGGAACCGAGCTTTCTGAGCGGCAGGAAGAATTCCGCAGCAAGAAAGATTACGACCAGGGCATCTCCGAAGTCCAGACGTCCTCTCAGATACAGGGTCAGCGCGGAGACCATACCCGCAGCAGCTCCTCCGTATGCCAGTATATCCATGACGGAGGTCGAATTAAGCTGCATGATGAGAACACGCATTGTCGCGCGTCGGAATTCCTCCGCCTCCTCATCCATCTGATGGGCTTTCAGATCATCAGCCCTGTAAATTTTCAGTGTGGTGAGACCTTGAATGCACTCGAGAAATACATCACCGAGGTCGGTATAAGACGTCCAATATTGTCCGAGGATCTTTTTCGCAATCTTCTGAACAATGACGATAGAAAGGGGAATCAGCGGAACGAATATTAGAAGGATAAAAGCTGCGCGGACACTGACAAGTACCGCCGTCACCAAAAACAGTGTTGCGGGGGCAAGCAGGCTGTAGGCCAGCTGCGATAAGTACTGGCCGAAATAGGTCTCCAGCTGCTCGACGCCCTCGGTAGCGAGCTGCACGATCTCACTGGTGGCGATCCGCTCCCTGTACGACACGCCGAGACGCAGCAGTTTCTGATATATCTTGTCCCGCAGGATCCGCTTGACATCACAGGACGCCATGAAAGACATTTTCTGTGAGAACCACTCGCATGTTGATCGCACGGCAATGCAGACCACAAGAATCACAGCAGTCCTTGCAAGAATAACGGTGGTCGTACGGCCTTCCATAATGCGGGCTATAAGATCGGCGGCCTGAAATGATGCCACGATCTGAGCGATCAGTGCGATCCACTGGAACAGAATGTTGTAGCCTATATACTTTTTCGCATGTCCCAGAAGGCTGATCAGTCTTGTCTTAATCATAAATTACTGTATTTCCTCTCAAACTGTATCCGACTTTTTCTGCGCCCGCCGCAGCTCCCCGAGCGCTTTCTGTTCATCAGCCTGCGCTTTCGCAAGAAGGGCGCCGTATTGATTCAAATACAAAAAGTCCGGATCTTTAACATCTGTCTCGATCACGTCTCTGACGGAAATTTTTTCAGCACGGTACAGCCGATTGGCTGCGGCTTCGGCACGACTCTTAGCTTCAGCCAGAACAGCGAGAAGCCTTGCATACTCTTCTCTGGCTGCGTCAAGCTGCCGTCCTTTGGCAAATCTCGTTTTTTTTCTGCCCCGATACTCCGCAAAGACCTCGTCATACTTAGCGGAAGCCTTTACCATATTGCTGACTTTGCTCTCCTCAGCATCGATGAGATCGGTGAACGTGTCGATCTTTCTGCGTATTCTCATTGTATCTTTATGCGCGGCATCGTACATATTCCGCTTTTCCCGCGCGAAAGCACGGGCATCCTCAAGAAGGCTCTCTGCCCTGGCATACTCCTGATAAGCTTCAGAATAAGCCGCATTTTTTATAGATGCCTCACGTCGGGCAGCAGCGTACTCGGCTTCCAGTTTCTCTTTCCCCTGAGATTTTTTTGCCACGGTCAGCAGATAATCCGTCAGGTCTCTGAATTTTTCAGCTTCCTTTAAAACTTTTTTCTTCTCTTCCGCATAGGCTTCCGGTTCCAGAGTTGCCCGAAGAGCAGTCAGTGCTTCTGCCCTGGCCGTCACTTCGAACTGCTCCGCGCGGGGAAGATCTCTGATGAAACCGGCAAGTTCATCTTTTTCCCGTTCAATATCCTTTCGGGCTTCCGCTATCGCCGCCTCCGCCACGAAGGGAAGACTCTGAAGTTCCCGTTTTACAAGGAGCTCCGCACCTCTTGCCTTCTCATATCGCTTCTCTATGATTCTAAGCTTGCGGGTAGCATCATCGACAACAGCCGAGGCCTCCTCCGCCCGCCGAACTGCCTCCTCGTGCTCCTGTCTGGCAAGCGCTTTCGCCTTTCCGATCGCTGTGAACACATCCGAGGACAGCTCCACAGACATCCTGTGTTTATCCTCATACTTTTTAGACAGCTGCTCGATGACCATCTCAAGATAGTCAGGAGCGGTTTCATCCTGACCTGCCTCCGGCACAGTATTGTCCCGGAGCGTTTCCGCCACGTCATATGAGAAATCGGTATCCGTCGTTCCGCTCATCTCTGCTGCCGTCGGAGCAGGCGATTCCCACACATCATCTGAAAGACCGGAATTCTCCTCTGCATCCGGCACGCTCACGTCATGAGCATCCGTAACCCTGTCCGCTTTGGCCTTCTTTTCATCCGTATGATCGCGGAATGCTTCCCTGAGCGCTTCCAGATCCACTGTCTCAAATTCTAATTGTCTGCCTGTTACTGTACTCACTTTGTCTCACCTGGCAATGTATTTTCCGCTTCCCCGACCTGTGTTGCGAATCAGTCTTCGATCCGATTCCGACCGGCAGTTTTAGCAGCATTCTGTTTAACTATATCATGGACATTAAAAAAAATCTATGCCTGTAAAGAGCCTCACAGGTTTCAGGACCTGCGTGACGGATCCGCAAGGCCTGCCGCTTCATAGAGCAGTGCATTCAGTATGGCACAGGCCACTGTACTTCCCCCCTTGCGCCCCCGGGCGACTATTGCCGGTATGCCATATTCTCTGCACACAGAAAGGATCTCCTCCTTGCTCTCGGTCACGTTGACAAAACCGACCGGCACTCCGATCACCAGAGCGGGACGGAGCCCTCTCCTTATCTGACGCGCAATCTCAAAAAGCGCGGTCGGCGCGTTTCCCACTGAAAGAACTGCTCCCGGCATCTGCCGGGCAGCATAGATCTGGGCAGCGGTCGCTCTGGTCGTACCCATCTCACGGGCCATCTCGCGGATCTGCGGCTCCGCCATAAAGCAGTGCGCTGAGACACCGAGGCGTTCCATTGCGGGTCTGCTGATTCCCGCCAGCGTCATATTGGTGTCCGTGACGATCGCAATGCCCCGTGCAAATGCTGCCATGCCATGTTCTGCGGCTTTCTCGGTAAACACCAGGTTCACCGCGTAATCGAAATCTGCCGTCGCATGGATGACCCGTCTCGTCACGGCATAATTTTCCTCCGGGATAACGATTTCCCTCATCCTGAGCTCATCGGCTATGATTTCCATGCTCGTCTTTTCTATATCAGCCGGCCGGACATGTTTTTCTTTCCCGCTGCTTCCAGCACTTATCGAAAGCTTTTCTTTCCCGCTGCTTTCAGCACTTGTCAAAAGCTTTTCTTTCCCGCTGCTTTCAGCACTTGTCAGAGAAGAACTTTTCACTCCGTCTCCCATATCTCTACTCGTCTTCCTTTCGAATTGCCCTCTTTATCCTTCACACTTCCTGCCATCGCAGTATTCCCGATCACCTGCAAAGCGCTGCACTGCGCAGATGCCTGTCAGTATTCAATGCCCTCTCTGGCCGAAATGCCGCGCTCATAGGGGTGCCGCACGCACACCATATCCGTGATATAGTCGGCCGCATCTATAAGGAACTGTGCCGGATCACGTCCGGTCAGAACGATCTCCCGCTCAGATTTTAGCGAAATCGCCTTCCTTATAAGGTCCGGATCGACCAGATCATATTTCAAAGCGGCGCAGACCTCGTCGAGGATCAGAAGATCAAATGACATGCCGAGCGCCATCTTAAGGTGCTCGTCATGTATTTTGCGGGTCTCCTTCTTTTCTTCCGCGGACATGGCTGAAACGAATTTGCTCCCGGGCCTGCCTGATATGACAGTCGCCCCGAGCTTTGTCAGGGGCATAAGTTCTCCGCTCGTTCCGCTCT
>JAFRCB010000319.1 GCA_017404585.1 Lachnospiraceae bacterium | reverse complement strand
CGTGAATCTGGTCTATGTCGTGGTCAACTGCCTGATCCTGACCTGGTTCAATGTTTGTCTGCTCGGACATGCTCCGTTCTGGCCTGCTTATCCGCTCTCTGTTCTTAAAATGTTCATACCGATCTACATCGTCGGCTACATCGTCTCTTTCCTGTGGAACCAGCCTGCCGATAAGATCGCAAGAAAAATCTGCAACGAAGAATAATTAATCACGGAGGTACAATTATTTATGAAGCAAATGCAAGCTGATGTAATTGTTGTCGCTGCCGGCCTGTCCGGCCTGGCAGCCTGCATTTCCGCAGCGGAAAACGGCGCGTCCGTTCTCTGCTTCGAGAAGTCTAACACAACAGGCGGTGCAGCCAATATGGGCATGGGCCCTCTGGGTGTTGGTTCCCGTATCCAGAGAGAGCATATGGTCTCTCTGACACCCGGTGAAGCGTTCCGCAAGCACATGTATTTCACACATTACCGCGTAGATGCCCGCATGGTCCGCGACTATTACTTCAAGTCCGGTGAGACCATTGACTGGCTCATGGACATGGGCGTGGAATTCGTCGGCGTACAGCGCGCATTTTCTGCCCCTGAAGCTACCCGCGCCTACTCCGATGGTGAATTCACATGGCACGTATGCAAGCCGGAGGGCGGCGGAATTCCCGGCCCGAGAGCTGCTACCGCTATGACAAAGAAGATGACAGAGCGCGCCCGTGAGCTTGGTGTAGACTTCCAGCTCCAGACACCTGTCAGCAAGATCCTTATGGAAGACGGCAAGGCAGTCGGTGTCCTGGCAAAGGACAAGGATGGCGAGGAGATCGAGGCAAGAGCCAACGCTGTCATCGTTGCTACCGGCGGCTTTGGCGACAACCCGCAGATGATCAAGGAACAGACCGGTTACGAGTTCGGCAAGACCATCTTCAACTTCGCCATCCCAGGTATGAAGGGTGAAGGCATCAGGATGTGCTGGGAAGCCGGCGCCGGCCATGAGCCCTGCACGATGGAGCTGATGTATCAGCTGCCCGACAACATGAATCATTTCATCCTCGACGGCGCGTTCCGTCAGCCCTGTCTGTGGGTCAACCGCAACGGCGAGCGCTTCATGCCCGAGAATCAGATCGGCAACACCACTTTCACGGGCAATGCCATCACTGTACAGCCCGGTTCCATCTGCTACTCCATCTTTGACAGTAAGCTGCTGAAAAAGTATAAGAAGCATGGCCCGGACATCGTTTCCCATGTGCATCCGCACGATTTGTTTGACCACTTCGACGAGCAGTGGAACCGTGACCTGGCCGATGGCTACGAGCCGGTAACACAGGCTGATACTATCGAAGAGTTGGCAGAGAAGGCTGGCATTGACGTTGAAGGTTTTGTCAGGCAGGTGGAAGAGTATAACGACATGTGCTATGCCGGCTACGACGAAATCTTCGAAAAGGATCGCCGCTATATGCAGCCGATCGAGAAGGCTCCCTTCTACTGCCTGCGGCAGAACGTCGGCGCCTACGGTTCTCTCGGCGGTGTCAAGATCAACCACAAGACCCAGGTCATGACCCAGGAAGCCAAGGTCATCCCCGGTCTCTATTGCGTCGGTACCGATGCCTGCAACATATTCGGTGACAGTTATCCTTTCATCCTTTCCGGAAATACGATGGGCTTCTGCCTCAACTCCGGCCGCATCGCTGGTGAAAATGCCGCAATGGAAGGACAGGAAGACTTTTTCTGATACTTGACAAATTGCCGTGCCGGTGACTCTGTCACCGGTATGGCATAACTGGAATACGAGGAGAAGCCAATGAAATTTTATATTAACGACCGGGAAGTCGAAGCCCGCGAGGGTCAGAGCATCCTGGACGCTGCGCTTGAAGCCGGGATATTTATCCCGCACCTGTGCAGCCATCCCGATCTCGAAGCCAAGGGCGGCTGCCGCCTGTGTGTCGTCGAGATCCAGGGAATGGACAAGCCGATGCCAGCCTGCACCACCATGCCCACAGAGGGCATGCGGGTCAGCGTAAACGGTCCTAAGGCCGACAAGGTGCGCAGAATGTCGATGGAGCTGATCCTGGCGACACATCCTGCTGATTGTACCGGCTGTCCCAAGTACGGCAAGTGCGAGCTGCAGTCCATGTATCAGTACATGGGCGTAAGCCCCGAGCGCTGGCGCAAAAAATCACGCAGCGTAGCCAACGATGACTCCAATCCGCTTATTCAGCACCTGTTTACCCGCTGCATCCGCTGCGGTCGCTGTATCCGCGCCTGCCAGGATCTGCGAGGTGTTAAGGTGCTCGATTACATCAAGACCGATGTCGGCATCCGTGCCGGAATTCTCGACGGCAAGAGCCTGAAGGAAGCCGGCTGCCGCTTCTGCGGAGCATGTATCGAGGTATGTCCCACAGGTTCTATTGTGGATCAGGTGAAGATCATGAAGGAGGACCGCAAGGAGGCCGACAATATCGTGCCATGCCGCGCTACCTGCCCTGCCCAGATCGATATTCCAAGATTCATACGCTATATCAAGAACGGTGAATATGAAAAAGCATCAGCAGTTATTCACGAGCGTATGCCATTCCCGGAGATTCTCGGCAGTGTCTGTACCCATCCCTGTGAGACCGAGTGCAAGCATAAGGAGCTGGGCTCCTCCATCTCGATCTGCAAGCTCAAGAGAGCTGCCGGTGTCAACGACACTTGCGAGTGGAAACAAAGAGTCCGCAAAGATCCTCCTACGGGCAAGAAGGCTGCAATCATCGGCGGCGGACCTGCAGGCCTGACCGCAGCCTACTATCTTGCCCACAAAGGCCATCAGGTCACTGTGTTCGAGAAGCTGCCGAAGATCGGCGGCCAGTGCCGTTACGGCATTCCGGTCTATCGTATGCCGGACGATGTGCTCGACAAAGAGTTTGAAATTATTGAAGAGGCCGGTATCGAGGTCAAGACCAACACTGCGGCTCCTGCACCGGCAGAGCTGCTGCAATCCGGCTATGACACGGTTCTTGTCAGTGTCGGCACGCATCTTGGCACCAAGCTGCCGATCCCCGGCAATGACCTTAAGAATGTGTATGTGAATGCCGAGTTCCTGCGCGCCGCGGGAATGGGTAATCCCATGCCGGTAAATGAGAACGTCATGGTACTCGGCGGAGGCTCAGTCGCTTATGACTGCGCGAGAACTGCGCTGCGCCGTGGCGCCAAGAATGTCCATATCGCCTGCCTGGAGAACGAGCAGCAGATGACTGCATCCAAAGACGAAATCGAAGAAGGAGCCGAAGAGGGCATTATCCTGCATGCGGCACACTCTTTCCTGCGGATTACCGGTGAGGAGCAGGCCGAGGGCGTTGAATTGCAGAAGGTAGAGCGTTTCTATTTCGACGAGAATCGCCGTGCGGTCATCGACCTTGTACCCGGCAGTAATGAAATCATCCCTGCCCAGACCGTCATTTTCGCGGTCGGACAGAAGCCGGAAGATACTGCTGACATGGGTCTTGAGCTCACTCACGGTCCCTATGTTCAGGCTGACGCCACGCTTCACACCAGCATGGACGGCGTGTTTGCCGCGGGCGACGTAGTCACAGGCACCAAGACTGTTATTGAGGCAGTTGCGGCCGGCCGGCTGGCTGCCGAGCAGATGGATCTGTATCTGGGTGGTGACGGCGATATCAGTGAGGTACTGCTCGATCCTGAGACGGCAGATCCGTACATCGGCCACATCGACGGCTTTGGAGATCTTCCGAGAGTCGAGCCGGTGCTCGCCGACGCCTGTGAAAGAGCGAAGAACTTTGATCCTGTGGAACCCGCTTTCAGCTGTGAGCAGGCCGGCTGTGAAGCCGCGCGCTGTCTGCAGTGCGACCTGCGTCTCCAGCTCACAAGGCCAAAGCTCTGGAACGAATATTAAGGAGGTGCTGCGATATGTCGATGTTAGAACGAGTGAAAAATCTCACAGAAAAAGAGTGTATCGTAGACGTCCTGCGCAAAGAGCTTGCGGATAACAAGTGCAAGAACTGCGGAAAGTGTACTTTCGGCTATGAAGGCGCAACCCAGCTGGAAATGGTGTTTAACGACATGTCCGAGAAAAAGGCCCGCCCCGGCGATCTGGATCTTCTGACAGATCTTTGCTCCGTCATGAAGGAGCAGTCGATGTGCGAAGACGGCGAAGATATCGCCCTGGCATTTTTGGAGGCAATGGAGCGCTATCGCAAGGATCTCGAGGATCACGCTTCCAAGAAGAGCTGCCGCGCCGGTGTGTGCAAGCGCTTTATGACCTACCACATCATTGCCGGCGACTGTATCGGCTGCGGCGATTGCATTGATGCATGTCCTGAGGACGCGATTCTCGGCAGAAAGAAATTTGTACACGTCATCAATCAGGCTGAGTGCACCCAGTGCGGCGCATGTAAGGAAGCCTGTGACGAGGACGCCATCGTGCTTGCCGGTGCCAAAAAGCCGCGTTGCCCGCAGAGGCCTATCCCCTGCAGAAGATAACACGTATCAACTATTGCCCGCCGGCGTTCCGGCGCCGGCGCGGCATTCCGTATTCTCAAGAACGGAAAGGAAGCATTTATGGGAAAAATCGGAAAACTTAATCGCAGCGTTTCCATCATAGGCGTAGGCTGCACGCCGTTCATGTATACCGTTGACAACGAGGAAACCAACGGTCTGACCGAGGGCGAGCTGTTCGGCTATGCCGCTCTCAAGGCTATGGAGGATGCCGGCGTCAGCCCCCAGGATGTAGATTTCTACTTCCATGGCGAGGCCAGCCCTCTCAATGGCTCCAATTACCTTACACCCAACATCCAGATCGGCAACTGGTTCGGTATGAAGGGGAAGGGCTCCATCCACCACTCCGAGGCCTGCTGTACGGGCTATCTGGCCATTGATCAGGCTGTCAATGCAGTTGCCTCCGGCAAGTTTGACTGCGTTCTGACCGGCTGCGTGGAGTTCGGTGACTCCGTTCCCGCACCGTTCGGTCCGAATGACACGGTAGAGACGCCGAAGCACCCCTACAAGCGCGAAAAGATGACTATGGACCGTTTCCTGGCTACTACCATGTGGTTGTATGACCGCTGCTACGCCCGTTCCCTGATGGCTCCGATGGAGCTTATCTACGACGATGCAGCTGAGGACTACGTGCGAACAAGAGGCATTACCGCCCAGCAGATGGATGATACCCTCAACTGGATGGCCATCAACAACCGCCGCAATGCCGCCAAGAACCCCCTTGCCATCGAGCGTCGCGAATTCGAGGACATTGCCAGGGAGAAAGGTTTCCCGGATGTGATGTCCTACATGCGTTCCCCCTACAACCCCAGAATGGGCGATTTCCTCCGCATGGAGGGTGTGGAGCGCAAGTGTGACGGCGCTGCCGCTGCCATCGTCTGCGCTACCGACATGATACCGCAGATTGCAAAGAATCTTAAGCACAAGCCCATTGAGGTACTGGGTATTGGCAACGCTGCCTGCGAAGCTACGACCCCACACTTCGAGATTCGTGCTACCGAAGAGGCGATTCGCCAGGTCTATGAAAACACCGGGGTGAAGCCCGAAGAGCTTGACATCTTCTTTGCCAATGACTTCATCATCACCTCCCACCTCATCTCTGCAGAAATCGCGGGCTATCTGCCCTGGGGCGAGGGTTGGAAGTACATCTGCGAAGGTCGTACTGCTTACGACGGAGACAAGCCGATCAACACCAACGGCGGAAGAACCTCGTTCGGCCATGCGCACGCGGCGTCAGGTCTTGCAGACGTCTATGAGTGCTGCATGCAGATGCGCGGCGAATGCGGCGAGCGTCAGGTCAAGAAGCTGCCCAAGACCGCCATGCTGCGCGGCTACGGCGGAGCGCAGAATATTGCAGCTGTCCTGCTTAGGACCATCGATTGAAGGGAGGAACTGACATGATTAAACTGGAAAAGGTCGTACAGAGATTCTATGAGGGTCTCGAGGAAGGCAAGTTCCTTGGCCGTAAATGCCCGGTCTGCGGCAACGTGGAGTTCCCTCCGGTCTATGCCTGCAACAAGTGCGGCAGCTATGAGACCGAGTGGATCGAGTGCAGTGGCAGGGGTGTAATGAAATCTATCGTAATGCCCGCAGCGCTGTCCTCAAAGCCGGAATACTCCGCTATGGGACCGTTCGCCTACGGTGAGGTGGAGCTCGAGGAAGGAGCCTGCTTCAACGCGGTCGTAAAGGGCATCAACAAGAGAAAGCGCAAAGAGCTCATGAACAAGCTGCCGGTTCCCGTGCACGCAGAGATTTTCCAGCGCAACGGCTATAAGACTGTCGTGTTTGCTCTGGATGAAGAGAAGTAATTTCATTTGCAATACTAATTCAAGTTGAAAGGAGATTTTACTATGGATCGCGAAGAATTGGAACAGCAGGTCATTGAACTGGTCGCCATGGCCTATGGCAAGGACGCTGCCGATGTAAATCTTGGCACACGCTTTGTCGAGGACCTCGCCGGAGCATCCATCCAGATGGTCGGCCTCGTTTCCGAAATCGAAAACGAGCTGGACGTCATGGTACAGCTGCAGGTCGCAGCCGCATGCAAGACGGTAGAAGAGCTGGTTGACAAAGTAGAAGAGCAGCTGTAAGCCATCCATCCTGTGCTTTAATGTTGGCGCGGTGCAGCCAGAACGCGGAGGCGTTCATCGGTTGTCGCCGCGCCGGTCAGAATAACCACAAGAATGAGAGGACAACACATGAACGTACTCGAGCAGATATATGCCAAAGCTAAGGCAAACCCGCAGAAGGTCGCCTTTCCCGAGGCGGAAAACGAAAAAATGATGGCCGCCGCCTATCAGGCGGGCAAGGAAGGCTATATCCTGCCCATTCTGGTGGGTGACAAAGAAAAGATTTTAGAACTGATCGCTGAGCGCGGCTATGACGCAGAGGTGTTCACTGTGGTGGACATAGGCGAAGAAGAATACCTGAATGAGCTGGTCACCAAATACATTGCCCTGCCGGACAGCCGCCTGAAAGAAAAGGCCCTGCGCCGCAGGATGCAGAATCCCCTGTACTACGCCATGGTCATGCAGGCAGTGGACGAGGCTGACGTCACTTTCGCCGGCATCGATAACACTACCGGCGATGTGCTTCTGGCCGGTCAGTATATTATCGGCCTGCAGGAGGGACTGTCCACAGTATCGTCCATCGGCCTGTGCGACATCCCGGGCTTTGAGGGCAGCGAGGGCAGCCTGCTGGCTATCGGCGACAGCGCAGTCTGCACCAACCCCACTTCAGAACAGCTTGCCGACATAGCTATCGCCGCATGCAACACAGTGCAGTCATTGCTCGATTGGGAGCCCCGCTGCGCAATGGTATGCTATTCCACTCTGGGCTCAGGTCAGGGCGAACTCATTGACAAGGTGGTAGAGGCAGTGAGGATTGCCAAGGAAAAGCGTCCGGATCTTGCTATCGACGGCGAGTTCCAGTTCGATGCCGCCATTTCACCCGCTGTAGCAGCCAAGAAGGTCAAACGGGAGAGCAAGGTAGCCGGCCGTGCCAACGTAGTCATTTGGCCGGACCTTAATGTAGGCAATGTTGGCGTTAAGCTGATTCAGCAATTCGGCCATGCTGACGCTTACGGGCCAATGCTGCAGGGCTTCAAGAAAGTAGTCTGCGACTGCTCTCGCGGAGCACCTGTTTCGGAGATCGTGGGCAACATCGTAATCAGCGCAGTGCGTGCTGCCGGCATGAAAAAGTAAAAGAAATCCCTGACACCAACTAACGAAAGGAGCTGTCGCATTAGACGGTATCACCACTATATATGGCAGACATTTGCAAATGACATCTGCCGTAATAAGTGGTGGCGCGCCTTAATGCGACAGCCTCTTTCCTAATTAAACAAAAAAGGAGGTACCAGATGAAACAATATCGAGTTCTGACCATCAACCCTGGCTCCACTTCCACAAAAATTGCCCTGTTTGAAGGCGAGACCTGTCTGTTTTCAAGGAACGTCGCCCATGATGCCCAGGAGCTTGCAAAATTCAAGAGCATTCCCGATCAGCTCCCCTATCGCGAGCAGACCATTCTTGAACTGCTTGCACAGGCGGATGTGGATCTGTCCACAGTGGACGTATTTGTAGGCCGCGGCGGCGGTCTGCTGGCCATGGAGGGTGGTACTTACGCAGTAACTGAGCTGCTTTTGGAGCACGCCCGCACCTGTGCCAACGGCGTCATCCATCCGGCAGCTTTGGGTTCTCAGCTTGCACATGCTTTTGCCGAGCGCTACGGCAAGCAGGCCATGGTCGTCAATCCTCCGGATACTGACGAGATGCAGGAGATTGCCCGCGTGACAGGTATCAAGGGTGTCAACCGCATGATCCATCTGCACGCCCTGAACCTGAAGGAAACTGCCATCCGCCACAGCAAGGAAGTACTGGGCAAAAAGTACGAAGAGTGCAATTACGTGGTTTGCCATATCGGCGGCGGTGTTTCAGTCTCAGCTCACAGAAAGGGCAGAATGGTCGACGGCTATGATAACGTCGGCGGTGAGGGACCGATGGCTCCGACCCGCTGCGGCGCGATCGGCGTGGCCGAGCTTCTGAACTATATAGAAAAGAACAACCTGGAACCCAAAGACGTGCGTAAATTCCTGACTTCCGCCGGTGGTTTTGTAAGCCATGTAGGTATTTCCGATGCCATTGAGATCACCCGCCGCGCTGCCGCAGGTGACCGTCACGCGGAGATGATCTGGAAGGCTATGATTTATCAGATTGCCAAGGGTATCGGTGCCATGGCAGCGGTGCTGGAGGGCAAGGTTGACGGTATTCTACTGGGCGGTGGCATGGTCCACAACGCAGAACTGGTGCAGGCTCTGAAGGATTACTGCGGCTGGATCGCTCCGGTGACAGCCTACCCGGGCGAGTTTGAGATGGAAGCCATGGCTGCCGGTGCCAACCGTGTGCTGAACGGTGAAGAAGAACTCAAGACCTATACCGGTAAGCTGGTGTGGGAGAAGTTTGACTGGGAGTAAGCTATGGACGAAAAAGAAAAAAGACAGCAGAAATGGACGCTCGCTCTTGGCATTGCCCTGATGCCGCCTATCTGGGCGGTGTTATCAGGCGCGGTAGGAATCACGACCGGCGCAGTAGCACTGATCTGCGCGGGCGTCTATGTAGCTAACGGGAATAAGAAATCCGATGCAGTAAAAATCAGCATAGGTTTCCTGCTGGGTGATCTCTGGGCAATGATTGCGGTTTTCATCATGGAAAAGCTGCAGTGGAACCCTAATGTGGAGCTCTATCTTACTCTGTTCGTCATGGGTGGACTGGCGGTGCTCATAGGGGAAACGCTGCCGCAGATCATATTCACCCCATCCTGGCTCTGCGGTTGGGCTATCGGTCTGACAATTCTCGGACCACTGTCGGTGAAAGATTTCGGCACACTGCCCGGGCAGATCGCCGTAGCCATGCTGGCGGGCGTGTTTTACGTCGGAGTGGGCGTGGACGCTTTCCAGAAATGGCTCCTTAAGCTACTGAAAGAGAAGAGGTGAGCCGATGGATCAGAGTTTACAGAAAAAATTCACATCTAAGCGCTGGCTGATTCTGATAGCCAGCTGCCTGATCAACCTATGCATCGGCTCTGTCTATGCCTGGAGTGTATTTGCCAAGCCGGAGGCCGCCTGGCTGAGCACTTTTGGCCGTGAACTCACTGCCGGGGATCTGTCTATTGTCTTTACTGTTGCCAATTCCGTCGGTCCTATCACCTTGATCTCCGGTGGTTTCATCAATGACAAGCTGGGTCCCAAATGGGTCATTTTTTCCGGTGGACTCCTCTTTGGTGTCGGCATGATTCTCTCCGGTTTGTCCACTGCGCTGTGGCAGTTGATAATCTTCTACGGCCTGTTCTGCGGTCTTGGCATAGGTCTGGTCTACGGCTGTACGATCAGCAATTCAGTGAAGTTCTTCCCGGACAAACGTGGGCTCATCGGCGGCATCGCCACTGCCTCTTACGGCATCAGTTCTGTGCTGATCCCGCCGGTAGCAAATGCGCTTATCAGCGGCAGCGGTGTCAAAATGGCTTTTATCATTCTGGGAGCTGCCTTCCTGGTAATCATCTGTCTGGGGGCATTTCTAATTGAAAAGTGCCCGACAGGGTTTGTACCGGTTGGTTATACCCCGACTGCTGCCCATGGGAAAGTTTCCTCATCGAGCGAAAAGAACTGGAAGCAGATGCTGGCAGATCCCGTGTTCTATGTGATGATCCTTATGCTCACCTGCGGCGCGGTGTTCGGTATGATGACTATCTCTCAGGCATCCCCCATTGCTGAAAATATGATCGGTATGTCAGTGGGCGCTGCGACGGCAGCAGTCTCCATCCTTGCTCTGTTCAACGCAGCAGGACGAGTGCTGGCTGGCTGGATCTCTGACCGGATCGGTCGGATCAACACACTGTTTAGCATGCTGATTCTTGCAGTTATCGGTCTTGGGCTGCTTTACATCTCCGGAACCGGAAGTGTTGCCACGTTCTACATCGGCATCTCGGTTGTCGGTCTGTGCTTCGGTGCTTTTATGGGAGTATTCCCGGGCTTTACGGCAGATCAGTTCGGCCAGATGAACAATTCTGTCAACTACGGTATTATGTTCATCGGCTTCGCTCTGGCAGGTTATGTCGGGCCTACCATTATGAGTACAGTATATCGCTCCACGGGAGACTATCATCCGGCATTCTTAATCGCAATGTGTCTGGCAGGTGTGGGCATCATCCTGTCCCTGCTTTACCGCAGACTGACCAGGCGCTGAGCATCAGGCAGTTCGCCCTTCCTTTTCCTGGGGCTGTCGCATTAGACGGTGTTAACACTATACTTGGCAGACATTTGCAGATAATGTCTGCAGTATACTGCAGCGACACGTCTTAATGCGACAGTTCTTTCTTCGACATCTTGAACGCAGTTGCTGCCTTTGTGCTTGGAATCATTATAGGAGGTTTACCCATTGTTCAGGAAAATTCAAATCATGGATCGTGTCTGGGTGCTCCAAGATCGGGCAGACTGCTGTGCCAATCTGGTGATCGGTGACAGCCAGGCACTGCTGTTTGACACATGCTGCGGCTGGGATGATCTGCAGGGCGCAGTTCGGAAGCTGACCGAGCTGCCGATGATTGTTATCAACAGCCATGGTCACTATGACCACGTCGGAGGCAATGCGCAGTTTGAACGGGTCTATCTGCACCCGGCGGATTTTCCGTTACTTTCGCTGCATGAGCCGGAACATCTTGAGCGCTGGCGCCGGGAGATGGCACCGGACGCCGGAAATGACACTCCTGCGGTACAAGCCGGGAACTGGGGTAACACCTTGCAGCTGGATTTTCGGGAATTTGATCTTGGCGGACTTTCCGGCGAACTGATCCCGCTGCCGGGACATACCGAAGGCTCGATGGGTGTGTGGTTCCCCTCACTGAGCCTCTTGCTGTCAGGAGACGCTCTGACGCCTGTGATGTGCCTGAATTTTGCGGGGCATCTTTCGCCGGCTGAACAGGAAGCAACACTTCTGCGGGTAATGGAGCTTCAGCCTGACATATATCTGACCTCCCATCAGGACCACGCATTTGATGGGTCATTGCTTCCACTCATGCTGCAGTGCGTGCGTGACACTCAGACTAAAAAAGGCTACGCTTATGAGTACCCGGTGCCGCCCTACGGCAGCGGCCGACTATTCCTGAATTCTACCGGTTCGGAGCCGGTCGCGCTTATCTGCGAGGCGAAGTAACTCACAGACCTGCGCGTGTATCTAAAAACGAGCCGGTGGAGTGTGCCTGGGGAATATCGCTTGCCAGGTCAACAGCGGGAAGCAGGAATTTTCCCATATGAACTGTCGATCAAGAGTTTGGCGACAGTTCATTTTTGTTTTTTGAATTAACGACTGCCGGGTCTGCAGTAGGGAGCAGGAAATGCCTCTTATGAGCTGTCGGATGTCTCTTATGAGCTGCCGGTCGTGAACCGTGGCGACAGTTCATAACTTGCTTCTTTGGTATACGACTGTTGGGTCTGCAGTAGGGAGCAGGAAATGTTTCTTTCGTACTGTTGACTGGGAAATTGGCGGACAGTATAAAACTTGCTTTTATGGCATACGACTGCTAAGGCAACAAAAGATGACAGTATAGAAACCAAAATGTATTTTCCATACGGTCGTTTGAAAGATGATTTTTCTGAACTGACAGTAGAAAGAGCAAAAAGTTATCGAGAACACTGCGTTTATTATCGTTTTCAAAAGTCTGATGACAGTAGGATCCGATAAAACCAGTTCAGGCGACTGCAAATTGAGATGTAGACGACTCAAAAACAGCAGTAGTAACAATCAGATTTTGTTTTTCTACTGTCCCGTCCAAATCAGTCAAGTTTAAGCGACAGTAGAAAGACCATTTCCTGATTCTGTACTGTCACAACCAATTCAGCGACAGTACAAAATCAGGAAGTCATTTCTCTACTGTCTCCATCATTTTTTGTCAGTTAATCAGTTGAAGTTACCTCACGTTGTAAAAGACGTTCAATCTTCAACAAGGGTCTAAAGCCTGTGTTGAAGATTGAGCCTCCGGCGGATCACAGAGCTGCGCTAAGGAAGACGCACAGAGTGAGTCGCTAATCTCGCGTATGACCAGAGATCGCGATTTACACGATCTAAAACTGTGCCAACAAATCAATTTCGAAGGAGTGAAAGCGGTGATTATTTCCTAGTCCAATTGACAGACAGGTGTCGTAACCATAATAATGGAACATAGTATACTAGAAGTTTACGGAGGAAAAGATTGAGATGACAAGTATGAGAGAAGGTATCAAGAACCAGGAGAATCAGAAAGTAGCGGTCGTCACCGGAGGGGCACGCGGAATCGGCAAATGCATTGCGGATGAATTCCGAAAGCAGGGCGTAAAGGTATATGTGATCGATAAAACCGAGGGAGATCACTACGCAGGTGATATCTCTGATAAAGCAGTTCTGGAAGACTTTGCAGAGATGGTGATTCGGGATTGCGGAGGTGTAGACTATCTGATAAACAATGCACTCCCACTTATGAAAGGTATCGATGAATGCAGTTATGAGGAATTCCAGTATGCGATGGCTGTCGGCGTGACGGCACCGTTCTATCTTTCGAAGCTTTTTAAACCTTACTTTCGTGAGGGTGCATGCATCATTAATATATCATCGTCCCGTGATCGGATGAGTCAACCGCAGACAGAGAGCTATACGGCAGCGAAAGGCGGTATAGCGGCACTGACACATGCCCTCTCAGTTAGTTTATCAGGGAAGGTGAGAGTGAACTCCATTTCCCCCGGATGGATAGATACGGCATATCATGTGTATGAGGGACCGGACGCGATGCAGCAACCTGCCGGCCGTGTCGGAAACCCGATGGACATCGCTAATATGGTATTATTCCTATGCTCTGACAAGGCTGGATTCATTACTGGCGAGAATATCTGTATCGATGGAGGAATGACAAAGCTGATGATCTATCATGATGATCACGGCTGGACCTATACACCTGAAGAATAATGGGCAGAATTGTGGGAATTAGTTGTACCGCCCTCTATGTCAGATATTTGCAAATGTTATCTGACATAGACAGCACCCCTCCTTTTATTATACAAAATGCAAAAAAAATGTTGACAAAATGCAGCAAATAGGTGTTATAATCACTATATGGAAACGTTTACGGTAACGGTTACGGAAATGCCGGGAAAGGTATACGGGCAATACCGTGAAGGTGAAATCATGACGACAATCAAAGACATTGCACGGATATCCGGCTACAGTATAGGAACTGTATCGAGGGTGATCAACAACCGGGCGGATGTCAGTGAAGAGACAAGAGAAAAAATCAGCGAGATCATACGCGAGCGCGGATATCAGCCGAATTCCAACGCCAGGAAACTGAAACAGGTCATTTCATCGGAAGTGTCAATCATTGTGCGCGGCAATAAAAATGTATTTTTCGAGTCTATTCTGGAGGAGATCCAGATCATGATGAGAGGGTACGATGAGAACATCAATGTCCACTTTATCGGTGAAACAGATAATGAAGTGGCGACAGCGGTTCGGACCGTGTCCTATATAAAGCCTAAGGGCATCATATTCTTAGGCGGCTATATTGACAACTTTCGCGACGAGTTCTCGCAGATAAACCTGCCATGCGTTCTTGTCACGACCGATGCCCGGGATCTGGGATTCGAAAACCTGTCAAGCTTTACGACAGACTATTATGACGCAGGAAAATATGCTGTCAATAAGCTGTTATCGTACGGACACACAAGGATCGGTATCCTCGGAGGTTATTCTTCGAATCGCAGCAGAGAGCATAAGAACGGCAAGATCATCGGAGCTGTAGAGGCGCTTGACAGGCAGGGCATTCCTTTTGATTTTGACAGGGATTACGAACCCTGTTCGTACTCGGCGGAAAGCGGCTATGAAGCAGCAGTAAGATTACTTGGGCGATCACCGGATCTGACAGCTGTCTTTGCCATCAGCGATTCGATTGCGCTGGGGGCGCTCAGAGCCCTGAAGGATATCGGTCGTCGTGTTCCCGAAGATGTTTCGGTAATCGGTTTTGACGGTCTTACATATGCAAAATATTCCATTCCAAGACTTGCGACCATCAGGCAGGATACGGCAACGCTGGCTAAAAAATGCGTCGATGATCTTCTGCTGAGGATTACCTACGGAGGTCCGGCTGTTCACGAACTAATACCGTATGAGTTCATTGAAGGCGAGAGTGTGGCGCCGGTGAGACAGTGAGCCTTTTGCTGTAAAAGACAGGAAAATGAAAAAGCGCGGGATTCCCTGTATAAATAGGTGCAACAGATCCAAAGGAACTCTTTTGGATCAGAAAATAAAATCATTCATGGGAGGAAAAAAACATGAAAAAGCTTATGGCAATGATGATGGCATTAATGCTGTGTGTGGGTCTGCTTGCCGGATGCGGAGGCAGTTCAGGCGGCGCCAGCACAGGCGGCGGTGACGCCGGCGGTTCGGAGACCAAGGAAGTGGTGGATGTCACTGTCACGGTATGGGGTCCGCAGGAAGACCAGTCCGATGACAACGGCAAGTGGCTCCAGACGCAGTGCGAGGCGTTTGCAGCAGCACATCCCGAATGGAACATTACTTTCAAGTATGGCGTATGCTCTGAAGGCGACGCAAAGACAAATATCGGTACAGACCCAAGCGTTGGCGCCGATGTATACATGTTCGCAAATGACCAGATTCCGGATCTGCTCAAGACCGGCGGCCTTGCCGAGCTCGGCGGCAGCAATGTCGAGACTATGAAGGCCAACAACTCTGAGACGACGGTGAATACAGTAACCTATGACGGTTCTGTCTACGGCTTCCCGTTCACCGGCAATACATGGTTCATGTACTACGATAAGTCCGTATTCTCGGATGAGGACGTCAAATCACTTGACGCTATGCTCGAAAAGGGCAAGGTAGCTTTCCCGATGGACAATTCCTGGTATATCGCCGCTTTCTATGTTGCAAATGGATGCACACTGTTCGGAGAGAACGGCAGTGACGCCGATGCAGGATTTGACTTCAGCGGCGACAAGGCTGTAGCAGTTACCAATTATCTGGTAGATCTTATTGCCAATCCCAACTTCTCGAACGGCGATGTTGGAACAAATGCTGATGCCAAGGCATTCTTCTCCGGCACATGGGATTATCAGAAGGCTGTTGACGCTTACGGCGAAAATCTCGGCATTGCGGCAGCACCGTCCATCACGATCGATGGCGAGCTTAAACAGATGAAGGCCTTCGCAGGCTCCAAGGCAGTCGGCGTGAATCCAGCAACCGCGCTTTACAAAGATCATCCGGAAGTGGCAGTTGCCCTTGCTGCATATCTTGGCGGCACAGATGCTCAGAAAGCACACTACGAGCTTCGCAACATCATCCCGACAGACAGCAATATCACAGTAGACGATCCGCTTGCCAAAGCACAGATGGATGCAATGGACTTTGCTTCTATTGTACAGCCTCTTCAGGCGAACATGGGCAATTACTGGACTCCTGCGGAATCTATGGGTAAAGAGCTCGTGTCTGGCACTGTGACACATGACAACGCTGCAGATAAGACAGAGGCTATGAACACATCGATGAATACTTCCGCAGTACAGTAAGTTAAGTTATGTGAATTGAATCGGGTCGGCCGGGCCACTGCGGCCCGTGCCGAAAAGCGGAATGGACCAGGGGCTGTCCCCCGGTTCATTCTATCCAGCACGGTAACAACGGCTGGCCATAAGCGGCCGCCTGTCATTCACTCCATCGGGAGGTAATCTGTCATGAATGAAGATCGCATTTCCGTGAAAAATGCACTGATAAAGGGTGATCTTTTAACGAAACTTTCTGCCGTGATCATGGGAGCGGGCATAGCAGGACACCGGCAGATTGTAAAAGGCGCTGTCATCTTACTTTTGGAGATCGCTTTCTTTGGCTTTATGATCTCTACAGGCGCTCACAATCTGAGTATGATGCCGACCCTCGGCACTGAAGCGCAGGGGAAGGTCTGGAATGAAGCCAAACAGATTTATGAATACTCAGCCGGTGACAATTCGCAGCAGATCCTGCTCGCAGGCGTGATCACATGCTTTGTCATCGCGGGTTTCATTGCGCTCTGGGTCCTGCAGCTTCGACATTCTTACAAGCTGCAGAAGATGATTGAGAACGTGGAAAAGGTACCGAGTCTTGGCAAGGATGTAAAGAACCTGTTCGACAGCAACCGTCATATCACCCTGATGACGCTTCCCTGCGTCGGTATCCTGATATTCAATATCGTCCCTCTGGTCTACATGATCACGATGGCGTTTACGACGTATTCCAAGGAAGGCGAGCATCTGGTCCTTTTTGACTGGGACGGCCTGCATCAGTTCCAGAGAGTGCTGAACATGAACGGCAATATCGGCCGCCAGTTCTGGCATGTACTTGCATGGACAGTCGTCTGGGCAATATTTGCAACGTTCCTCAATTACATTCTCGGTATGATGCTGGCTATGGTCATCAACAGGAAGGATACGAAATGGAAGGGGTTCTGGAGATTCTGCTTTGTGCTCTCCATAGCCGTTCCGCAGTTCGTATCTCTGATGATCATGAACATCATGCTGCAGCCTTCGGGTGCTGTCAATGTACTTCTTCGGAACCTCGGACTTATAAGCGAACCGATTCCGTTCTGGACAAACGCAATGGTCGCCAGAAT
>JAFRCB010000318.1 GCA_017404585.1 Lachnospiraceae bacterium | reverse complement strand
TACGATTGAAAAAACGCGATATCGTGGGCTGGGAAGCAAGGGCGTCTTTGCCCAGGACCGCGCAGAACACAGGATCCGTGGTAAGCTCATCCGCATCGTTGTCATTGAAGTATCCGGCAATGATCTGATAAATCCTTTGCATTAGATTCTTGTCATCAGTATGGATTCGGAATACAGCAGGATCATTGGTTTGGAAGTTGTCACGGATAACCTTTTCGAAACCGATGCGATTCGCGAATTCCTTCAGAAGGAACAAGCCTCCGTCGGAAGAAAGTTCGCCGCCATTGAAGTTATATTTGAATTGCTTATTGAAACTGACAGAGGTGTCAGTTACAATAGACATAGGGATCTCTCCTTTATGTTTTGGTTTTGATTCGACACCTTAATCTTAACATAGCTGAGATCCTTTTTCTATGTTAAGTGGCCTTGGAACAGGCGTACTAAGCAGCTCAATATCTTCACTTGGCAGGTGAATGCAGTATGTAGTTGTAAACACAGTAACAATGCGGGTTTCCCCGCAGTCACCGGAAAGCCGGTGAATTATTCAGGATAAATAATAAATCACGTATCAAAGACAAGGAAGTGAGTATTATGGCTATTGATTTACTTGAGCGAGAAGTCATGGGACTTCCTGAAGAGGACATTCTCAGAGTGATAGAATTTGTCAGATTTATAAAGTATGAAGCAGCTCAAAAGAAAGCAAAATCCCCCAAAAGAGTCCCGGGGCATTACTCAGATCAGCTGCTTTATATAGCAGATGATTTTGACGACACGCCAGAGGGATTTGAGGAGTATATGTAATGATTTTGCTAGATACGAATGCATTGCTGTTCTATCTTTTCAAGGCGGATCAGCTGTCGGATGCAGCAATGAATACAATAACTTATTCTGATGAAGCATGGGTCAGTATTGCCTCATTTTGGGAGATCGCCATAAAGAATAGCATCGGAAAACTGGAATTAAAATGCTCGGTCTCAGAAATGGCGGAGATGTGTGTATCTGAAAATATTGAGATTTTGGCAATTCGCCCCAGACATTTGGATGTAATCAAGTCTCTGCCGGATATCCATAAAGATCCTTTTGACAGACTGATAGTTGCCCAGGCAATTTCTGAGAAGATGTCGATTGTGACGAGGGATACCATAATTCCGAAATATCCGGTGAACGTAATTTGGTGATGTCACTTTATTAATAATCAATCGCGAATCCGAAGCCGCCGGGAAAAATCCTGGCGGTTTAGATTTTTGACTTTGGAGTGTGAATCCATGAAAAAAGTTGGTATTGTAGCATGCTCGGACGCGCAAAAGGAAGTATATCGCGGACGAAATGAGGAACTGGTAAGATTCCTTGAGTCAATTGACTATGAACCGATTCTGAGTTCTTGCATTTATGCGGCAGAAGGCGTTTTCTCCGGCACGCCGAAAGCGAGAGCCGAGCAGCTAATGAGTATGTTCGCGGATCCGGATGTAGAGGAAATATATGATATTTCCGGAGGAGACGTTGCAAATCAGATCCTGGATGATCTGGATTATGAACTGATATCAAGGAGCAGGGCTGCCTTCTGGGGTTACAGCGATCTCACCACAGTTATCAATGCAATATATACGATGACGGGAAAGGCAAGCGTCTTATATCAGATTAAGCACATGGTTTACAGCAATTCTACGGAGCTGCAGAAGGAGCGGTTCCTGAATAGGGATGAGCTGTTCAGCCCGGCATTCAGGTTTGTCCAAAAGAATGCCATGAAAGGCATCGTAGTGGGCGGAAATATCCGCTGCTTTCTGAAGCTTGCGGGCACCGGGTATTTCCCGGATCTTGAAAACAAGATCCTGCTTCTGGAGGCATACGGCGGAAGAGTGCCGCAGATGGCGACTTATCTTGCGCAATTAAAGCAGATCGGTGCGTTTGAGAAAGTGAGCGGAATAATACTCGGGACGTTTACCGCAATGGAACAGAATAATTGTATCCCGAATATCGTGACTTTGGTAAAAGAGTACGCGCGTCCGGAGACTCCAATAGCTGTCACGAGAGATATTGGCCACGGAGATGATGCGAAAGCGATCATGATAGGTAAAGAGATAGAAATTTGAGGAGAGATTACAAAATGACAGAGAGCCAGAGAGTATTACAACAAATCAAAGGAAAACTCGTCGTATCGTGTCAGGCACTGCCGCATGAGCCGCTGCACTCAAGCTACATCATGTCCAGGATGGCAGTGGCAGCGATGCAGGGCGGGGCAGCAGGCATACGCGCCCAGTCCGTTTCGGACATAAACGCGATTGCGGAGGTGTGCCATCTGCCGATTATCGGAATCGTGAAGCGTAATTACGATGACAGCGAAATCTACATCACGCCCACAATGAAGGAAATCGAGGAACTCCTGACTACCAGAGCAGAGATCATAGCGATGGATGCGACATGCAGAAAACGGCCGGGCGGTATTCTCACGAAAGAGCTTATTGACCGGGTACATGAAGCAGGCAGGCTTGCCATGGCAGACTGCTCGACCTTTGAGGAATGTCTGGCTGCACAGGAGATGGGATTTGACATTGTCTCCACTACGATGAGCGGTTATACGGAGTATTCTGCGCATCTGGATGGACCGAATTTCGAACTGATCCGCAAATGCGCTGCGCAGCTTGCGGTTCCGGTAATAGCGGAGGGAAAGATCCATTATCCGGAAGAACTTAGGAAGGTTTTCGAGTGCGGTGCGTTCAGCGCGGTCGTCGGCGGGGCTATCACGAGACCGCAGGAGATTACAGCGAGGTTTGTGAGTTATACTGCAAAGGATTCTGATGAGGACTTCCCGCTGATGCCCGAAAAGCAGACAGGTCACGTAAACCTGACGCCCGAAAAGCAGACAGGTCATGTAAGCCTGAAGACGAAAGCGAATGAGACGATAGCACGCAGTCTGGAGCGCTTTGACAATAATGACCCTCGCATCCCGCACTATGAGCTGTTATTGGAACAGAGTCTGGATGAAATTAAGGAAATAGAGCTTCCACCGGCATATCATTACGAGAACTATACTCCGGGAGACCGGGAAGTCTGGATTGCTATAGAGAAGAGCGCAAAAGAATTTGCAAGTTATGAAGCGGGAGAAGCTGCATGGTCAAAGTATTTTGCCGGTCATGAGGAAGACCTTAAAGACAGGATGTTTTTTGTGACAGATTCTTCCGGCCGGAAGCTTGCCACAGCGACAGCATATTATAACATTTATATCGGAGACGATGGGAAGACGGGATGGCTCCACTGGGTCGCCGTTCACAGGGATGCACAGGGACAGAAGCTATCCAAGCCGTTGATCACGCATGTGCTTGCCCACATGAAGAAACTTGGATATAGCAGAGCAGTAATTCCGACGCAGACCAATACCTGGCTTGCATGCAAGTTATATCTTGATTTGGGATTTGTCCCCATAAAGGAAAATGCAGAGCGGAACAGAGAGGGATGGTGTATAGTCAAGACCCTGACGAATCATCCGGCGCTGAGCAATTTCGAACCGGTTGATAACCTTCTTAAATAATCGAATAAATTAGATTCAGTAGGCTTTGAATTATGTCAACAAGCGCCAACCTAATCCTGCTCCAAGTTCTGCGAACGAGACTTGAATTGTTGATTATACAGTGATCGAAAGCTATTCCTAAATAGAATATCATGGTATTCGATATAGATATTAGACGTTTTCCGGGACTGAAGTTATAATGCTAACTGAAGAGTTGTGATAAATGGCACTGGCGAGGGAAGAAAATGAAAAACAAGAAAATGTTCGTTCTTGTATTGATCACAGCAGTGACAGTTCTTCTGACCGGCTGTAGTCAAGGTAATATCGATACTCTTTCCGATAAAGATACGACGTCGGAAGAGATAACCGGATCAGACAGCAAAAAACAAACAGCGGAGGAAGAGACAGAGAAAATGTTGCAGCTTAAGATTTCGGATACTATAGTAGAAGTAGCATGGGAAGAGAATGAATCAGTTGAAGCGCTTCGGAAATTATGCGGCAGCGAACCGCTCACCATACAGATGTCCATGTACGGAGGCTTTGAACAGGTAGGTTCAATCGATGCAAGTCTTCCGAGAAATGACGTACAGACGACAACGTCAGCAGGTGACATAGTCCTGTATTCAGGGAATCAGATAGTGGTATTCTATGGCAGTAATTCCTGGGCATATACGAGGCTGGGACATATCACAGATCAGGATGCGGCAGGAATGACGCAGCTTCTCGGTAATGGCGATGTTGTTATTACCGTCAGCCTGGAAGATGGAAAATAAAAAGAATTATAAGGACTTGGTTAGAGGACTCAGATGTAGAGGAGACCGGATGATATGAAGACGATAATGAACCAGACATTTGATGAAGAAAGAGCGCTGTATGGAAGCAAAGATGTGGAAGTTGTGGACTGCCGCTTTGACGGACCGGCAGACGGAGAGAGCGCCTTCAAGGAATGCAGAGACATCGCTGTTAAAGACTGCTATTTTAATTTAAGATATCCTTTCTGGCATGATAAAGGGCTGAAAATTTCAGGAAGCGAGATGACAGAAGCATGCCGCGCAGCCCTCTGGTATACAGAGGACGCCTGGATTGAGGACACGAAACTGCATGGGATCAAGGCCCTCAGAGAGTGTGCAAATGTCAGAATTAAGGGCTGCGACATCATATCCCCGGAGTTCGGCTGGTCGGTGCGCGGAATCAATATAGAGGATACAAGTGTCGAGGGCGAGTACTTTATGCTGCGCTCAGATCATCTGACATTTGACAACGTAAAGCTTAAAGGCAAGTATTCGTTCCAGTACATCACGGACTCGGTCTTTACAAACTGTGACTTTGACACAAAGGATGCCTTCTGGCATGCAAGGAATGTCATTGTCAGGGACAGTGTCGTGAAGGGTGAATATCTTGCCTGGTATTGCGAGAATGTCACATTTGAAAACTGTACACTGATCGGCACACAGCCCCTGTGCTACTGCAAGGGCTTAAAGCTCATTAACTGTCGTATGGTCGACTGTGACCTGGCCTTTGAGAAATCTGACGTGGAGGCGGAGATCGTCTCAGACGTCCTGAGCATCAAGAATCCCCACAGCGGTAGAATCACAGCGGAGTCTGTCGGTGAGATCATCATGGATGATCCCGAAGCCGAGGGGAAGGTATATGTGAAAAATGGCTGCGTCTGAAGATATCTGGATAATGGAAAACTATTCTCAAAGTAACAGTTCCGACAGGCTGCGTTAAAAAGTTCGAGTCCGGCGGAAAGCATCCATCTTCGTGAGAAAAACATTGCAGGTCCGACTGAGAGATCGCGTAGAGACGGCGAGCCGTCCCTACGCAAGCTCGGAGGGCAGGACCTGCGATTGTCGATGAAGATGATGCTGACGCCGGATCAGGAAGTATTGTGCAGCCCGTCGGAACTGCTGTGCTTGAATATAAACAGAATCCGGTTCTGCTAAATATATATTGACAGAGAATTGACCCTGTGATAATATTTTAAAAAATTTAATTATTTATACCGTTGAAGCGGAGATAACGGCAATGATGACTCTACAGAGAGCCTGCGATGCTGAGCATCAGGCAAGTAACAAGTTGTCAAATGGACCGCTGAGGGCGCAGTCAAAAGCGTTTTTGCGCTGAGTATTCTGCGACGTTGAAGGCAGACGTTATATGCCGGGGATATGTTTGTATCCTGCTAAGCGCGCGAGATGGCTCGTGAATCAAGGTGGCACCGCGGATAATGAATTATTCGTCCTTGACAGAAAAAGTATTCTGTCAGGGACGTTTTTTATTTCATAGAATATATCCTTTGGCAGAAAGTGTAACGGCAAATGATTTATTGACGCAGGGATCCGGTCCGGAAGATGTCGGCTGACGCTGACCCGAATCCCGCGCAAGGTCTCGTGAGCGAGACTTGAATTATCAAAGGAGGCAGGATTCATGATCAAAGAGGCAATTGTAAAAATCGTAAGCAAGGAAGACCTCACCTATGACGAGGCATATACAGTAATGAATGAAATTATGAGCGGCGAGACGACTGCCACTCAGAACGCAGCGTTCCTGGCGTCGCTCTCCACCAAGAGCGCGCGAGCCGAGACCAGCGATGAAATCGCGGGCTGCGCGGCGGCTATGAGAGCGCACGCGACCAGAGTCGAGACGGGAATGGAGCTCTTCGAGATCGTCGGAACAGGCGGCGACAATGCTCACAGCTTCAATATCTCAACAACTTCGGCTCTCGTTGCGGCGGCAGCGGGCGTGAAGGTGGCAAAGCACGGCAACCGCGCTGCCTCCTCCCAGTGTGGTACCGCGGACTGTCTGGAAGCCCTTGGTGTCAATATACGGCAGAGCCCGGCGCGGTGCATTGAGCTCCTGAACGAAGTCGGTATGTGCTTCTTCTTCGCGCAGAAATATCACACTTCCATGAAATATGTGGGCGCGATCCGAAGGGAATTGGGCTTCCGCACGGTATTCAACATCCTCGGGCCGCTTACCAACCCCGGCACACCGTCCATGCAGCTCCTCGGCGTGTATGATGATTATCTTGTGGAGCCGCTTGCGCAGGTCCTTGCCAATCTCGGTGTCAGACGCGGCATGGTCGTGTACGGTCAGGATAAGCTTGATGAGATTTCTCTCAGCGCACCGACTACGATCTGCGAGATTCGTGACGGCTGGTTCAAGACTTCGGTAGTGAGGCCGGAAGATTTCGGTTTTGAGCGCTGCGCGAAGGGGGATCTGGTCGGCGGTACTCCGGAAGAAAATGCTGAAATCACCCTGGCTATTTTGAACGGTGAAAAAGGTCCCAAGAGAAACGCCGTTCTTTTGAACGCAGGCGCGTCACTTTATATCTGCGGCAAAGCGGACAGCATGAAGGACGGTATTGCCCTTGCCGCAGAGATCATTGACTCAGGCAAAGCTCTTAAGACCCTGAACGCTCTCATCGAAGTCAGCAACAGACCGGAGGTCGAGGAATGACGATACTTGATCAGCTTGCGGATCACGCCCGCCATCGCGTAGCCGAAGCCAAAAAGGAGGTGCCGCCGGAGGCGCTTAAGCGGCAGGCATTGGTCTCTGAAAAAGGGCAATTTGTTTTTGAAAATGCAATAAAAAAGGAGAAAACGGCATTTATTTGCGAGTGCAAGAAGGCATCTCCCTCTAAAGGGCTGATCGCGCCGGATTTTCCGTATCTGCAGATCGCAAAAGAGTATGAGGCGGCAGGCGCTGACTGCATTTCGGTGCTGACTGAGCCGAAATGGTTCCTCGGAAGGGACGAATATCTGAGAGAGATTGCCGCCGCGGTATCTATCCCGTGCCTCCGCAAGGATTTCGTGGTGGATGAGTATATGATCTACGAGGCGAAGCTGCTCGGCGCATCAGCGGTGCTTCTCATTTGTTCCATTCTGAGCGAGGAAGAAATCGGGAAGTACATCAGCATCTGCGATGAACTGGGGCTGTCCGCCCTGGTGGAGGCCCACGATGAAACGGAAGTTGCCGCTGCACTGAGGGCGGGGGCGAGGATGATCGGCGTGAACAACCGTAATCTTAAGGACTTTTCCGTGAATATGGACAACTGCCGAAGGCTGAGAAATCTTATCCCACGCGAGGTAATATTTGTCGCGGAGAGCGGTGTGAAAGATGCTTCGGATGTCGCGCGGCTCCGGGAGATCGGCGCGGATGCCGTCCTGATCGGCGAAGCTTTGATGCGGGCGGAGGATAAGAAAACCAGACTCGCAGAACTTCGAGGTGTGATATGACGAAAATAAAATTTTGCGGTTTGACCGGGGACTGTGATATAGATGCGGCAAATGAATTAAGACCGGAATATGTCGGCTTCGTGTTCGCTCCGAAAAGTAAACGATACGTTACGCCTGAAAGGGCGGCGGGACTAAAGCGTCGGCTTGCGGCAGGAATCAAGGCTGTGGGCGTGTTCGTAAATGACACTCCCTGCCATGTCGCGGAGCTGCTTGAGACAGATGTCATTGATATTGCGCAGCTTCACGGCAGCGAGGATGCGGAATACATCGGGCATTTGAGACAGCTCACCGGCAAGCCGATCATCAGAGCTTTCCGCATTAAAACTGCAGAGGATATTGCGGAGGCAGAAAAATGCACGGCGGATCATGTGCTGCTCGACTCCGGCGCGGGGACGGGCGAGGTATTTGACTGGAAGCTCATAAAAAACATGAAAAGACCGTATTTCCTTGCCGGTGGATTATCACCGGACAATGTGGAAAACGCAGTTGAACAGCTGACTCCCTATGCAGTCGATGTGAGTTCCGGTATTGAAACGGATGGGGTGAAAGATAAAGTAAAGATGGCGGCATTTGCCGCCGCTGTAAGAGGTGAAAAGATATGACGAATCCAAATGGACGTTTTGGGATTCACGGCGGTCAGTATATTCCCGAGACGCTGATGAATGCGGTGATTGAACTGGAAGAGGCATATAACCACTATAAGGACGATCCTGATTTTCGCAGAGAACTTACCGATCTTTTTAATGAATATGCTGGAAGGCCGTCACGTCTTTATTATGCCGAAAAGATGACGAAGGACCTTGGCGGCGCGAAAATTTATCTGAAGCGAGAAGACCTGAATCACACCGGAGCGCACAAGATCAACAATGTGCTCGGCCAGGCTCTGCTTGCGAAGAAGATGGGCAAGACACGCCTGATCGCGGAGACAGGAGCAGGCCAGCACGGTGTGGCGACGGCAACGGCCGCTGCGCTGATGGGCATGGAATGCGTTGTGTTCAGGGGAGAGGAGGATACCATCCGCCAGGCTCTCAACGTTTATCGCATGAGGCTGCTCGGCGCGGAGGTAATCCCTGTAAAGACGGGCACGGCGACGCTGAAGGATGCCGTATCCGAAGCGATGCGAGAGTGGACTTCCCGAATCAGCGACACTCACTACTGCCTCGGGTCGGTCATGGGACCGCATCCGTTCCCGACGATTGTCCGCGATTTTCAGGCAGTCATCTCCGAGGAGATCAAAGAACAGATCCTTCAAAAGGAGGGAAGACTGCCCGATGCGGTCATTGCCTGTGTGGGCGGCGGGTCCAACGCGATTGGCAGCTTCTACCACTTTATTGAGGATAAAGATGTAAGGCTGATCGGCTGCGAAGCGGCCGGGAGAGGTACTGACACATTTGAGACGGCTGCGACCATCGCGACCGGAAGGCTGGGCATCTTTCACGGCATGAAATCCTATTTCTGCCAGGATAAGTATGGCCAGATCGCGCCTGTTTATTCAATTTCCGCAGGGCTCGATTATCCCGGTGTCGGACCCGAGCATGCGTATCTGCACGATATCGGAAGAGCGGAGTATATTCCCGTCACGGATGACGAAGCGGTAAATGCATTTGAATATCTGGCAAAGACGGAAGGCATCATCCCGGCAATCGAATCAGCTCACGCGGTCGCGCAGGCGATGAAGCTTGCGCCGACAATGGAGAAAGATAAGATCATCGTAATCACGATTTCCGGCAGAGGCGACAAGGACTGCGCAGCCATTGCCCGCTACAGAGGGGAGGATATCCATGAGTAAGATTAAATCTGCATTTGAAAACGGTAAGGCTTTCATCCCCTTTATCACCTGCGGCGATCCCGATCTTGAGACAACTGCGGCGGTCGTCCGCGCCGCTGTCCAAAACGGCGCGGATCTCGTTGAGCTCGGAATCCCGTTCTCCGATCCGACCGCGGAGGGTCCTGTCATTCAGGGGGCAAATATCAGGGCGCTAAGCGGCGGCGTCACGACAGATAAGATATTTGATTTTGTCAGGGAACTGAGCCGCGATGTTGCGGTGCCGATGGTATTTATGACGTATGCCAACGTAGTGTTTTCCTACGGAGCGGAAAAGTTCATTTCTACCTGTCAGGACGTTGGCATTGACGGACTCATTTTGCCGGATCTTCCGTTTGAGGAAAAAGAAGAGTTTCTGCCGTATTGCAGGCAGTACGGGGTCGATCTGATATCGCTCATCGCACCCACCTCCGAAAACCGCATCGCCATGATTGCCGGGGAGGCCGAAGGCTTTCTCTATATTGTTTCCAGTCTCGGCGTCACAGGTACCCGGAGCGAAATTACAACGGATCTTGGTTCCATTGTCAGTGTAGTGAGAGAGCACACCGATATCCCGTGCGCGATCGGGTTTGGTATCTCCACCCCCGAGCAGGCGAAGAAAATGGCGGATATTTCCGACGGGGCGATCGTCGGCTCAGCCATCATCAAACTGCTTCAAAAATACGGAAAAGACGCCCCCGCACATGTAGGCAGGTATGTAAAGTCTATGAAGGATGCGATTATGTGAAGTGACGCAGACTCGAAAACAATTGGGCTGCCGCATTAGACGGCGTCACCACTATATATGGCAGACATTTGCAAATAACGTCTGCCATATATAGTGGTGGCGCGCCTTAATGCGACAGCCCTCTGTTACCGGATGAACTGCACTGTTACGCATGTTCCCTGTCCCGGCTCACTTTCCACGTTGATTTTTGCGTCGTGTATTTCCGCAATATGTTTTACTATGGCAAGTCCAAGACCGGTTCCGCCTGTTTCGCGGGACCGGCTTTTGTCTATCCGATAGAAGCGCTCGAAGATCCGTTCCTGCTCATTTTTCGGTATGCCGATACCGCTGTCCAAAACAGAGAGGAACGGACAGCCGTTCTCCATTCCGGTACGGACAAGGATGGATCCGTTTTCACGGTTGTACTGGATAGCGTTCTGGATCAGGTTCTCAATAAGCTCCTTTATAAGATCGCGGTCAGCCGACAGGACTGCGGATTGACATCGGCAGGAGAGTGACAGATGGTGTTTTTCTGCGCTGACGCTCAGGTTGGCACTGCAGTCTTCCGCGACAGTCTTTAAATCTACGGACGTAAATTTTCTCGGCAGTTCCTTATGGTCCAGCTCGGACAGGCGTATGATGTCGTTTATGAGGGAGAGAAGACGATTGGAATTATGGCGGATCTGCTCTGCTATGTGAGGTATCTGTTCGCCGCTCACCATGCCGGTCTCAATAAGCTCTGCATAGCCGGAAATGGCTGTCAGGGGAGTTTTGAGCTCATGAGAGATATTGGCGGTGAAATCCTGACGCACGGAAGCCGCCTCCAGGATGTTTTCGTGCTGGGCGCGGATCTTGTCGGCGAAAGGCTGAAGCTCCCTGTAGACCGGAGTCTTTATGGGTGAATCCAGATGCTCAGCCATGACGTTCAGAGGTTTTATAAGCTGGAGAGAGAGAAAGTGCCCCAGAATGATGCAAATCACCAGAAAGACCGCGCATATGCCGAATATCACAGGGAGTGAGCTGACAAAGACTCCGGTGATGGAACTGACTTCGGATGACGTGCGGAGAATGGTCCCGTCTTCAAGCAGAAGCGCATAGTAGAATGTATTCAGATTGAATGTGTCCGAGTGTCGTACGATTTCGCCGGATCCGGTCTCTATGGCCTCCTGAATCTCGGGACGGTCCAGATGATTGGCAAGGCCGGAGACATCGGCACCATTGTCATAGAGCACGGTGCCGCTGCCGGAGATCCAGGTGATCCTCGGGTTATCGCGTTTCAGCTCGACAAGGGCAGCGCTTTCCACATAGGCATTGACATCTTCCGTGCCCGCATAAGCAGTCTGAAAGACACCTGTGTCAGCGAGGAGACGGGTGTACAGGGCAAGATCTTTTTTGACCTGCGTCTGCAACAGGCTGTAGTAGACCAGTGTGATGCCGAACGCGGCGGACAGTACAGCCACAAGAGCTATAAGAGTCAGACTCAGAGTGATTTTTTGCGTC
>JAFRCB010000317.1 GCA_017404585.1 Lachnospiraceae bacterium | reverse complement strand
GAGCTTGCCCGCGAGGCGGAAGTGAAATTCGCGTATGAGCCTAAGATCTCCATCGTCATTCCTCTTTACAATACACCGGAGAAGTTCCTCGATGAGCTCATGGACGGCCTGCTCGGCCAGTCATACGCAAACATTGAGGTGTGTCTTGCGGACGGAAGCACCAAAGATGAGGTGGAGGAGCACGTTCGGGAGAAGTATCTGTCCGACAGCCGCGTTGTCTATCAGAGACTTAAGGTGAATGCGGGCATTTCCGGCAACACCAACGAGGCAATAAAGATGGCGTCGGGCGATTTCATCATGCTGTGCGACCACGACGACACGGTCGAGAAAAATGCCTGCTATGAGATCGTGAAAGCCCTTAATGAGGACCCGGAGATCGATGCTCTCTACACGGACGAGGACAAGATCATGTACACGTCGGGCGTGTACTACAGCCCGAACTTCAAGCCGGATTTCAGTCCGGATCTTCTCCGCTCGAATAACTACATTACTCATATTTTCTGCGTGAGAAAGTCCATCGTCGATGAGATCGGCGGAGAAGAGCAGATCTACGAGAGGAGCGAATTCGACGGAGCCCAGGACTATGATTTCATCCTCCGCTGCGTCGAGAAATCGAGAAAAGTTCATCACATACCGAAGTTCCTCTATCACTGGAGAGCTCACCAGACGTCGACCGCCGGTAATCCGGAGAGCAAGATGTACGCGTACGATAACGGCAGAAAGGCCATTCAGGCCCACTACGACCGATGCGGCATCCACGCGACCTGCGAGCTGGCTGAGGATATCGGATCTTACCGGACAAAGTATGAGATTCAGGGAGAACCGCTGGTCTCCATCATCATTCCCAATAAAGATTTCAGGGATGTCCTGGACAGAGCTCTCGTCTCGATATTTGAAAAATCGACCTACAGGAACTTTGAAATAATCATCGCCGAGAATAATTCGACGGAGCCGGAGACATTTGCATACTACGAGAAGATCCAGGCCGAGCACGACAATGTGAAGGTCGTCTACTGGAAGGATATATTTAATTTCTCCGCGATCAACAATTTTGCGGTGAAGCATGCCCGCGGTGAGTACCTGCTCTTCCTGAACAACGACGTCGAGGTCATTACCGACCGCTGGATCGAGGAGATGCTCGGCTACTGCCAGAGAGGAGACGTCGGAGCGGTCGGAGCGCGACTGTATTACCCGAACGACAAGCTGCAGCACTGCGGCATCGTCGTCGGCATCGGCGGGATCGCCGGTCATATCTGCCACATGGAAAAACGTGATTCCGGCGGATATTTCGGCCGTATAGTGAAGAGTCAGGATGTCAGCGCCGTCACGGCGGCCTGCATGATGATGCCGAGGCACGTATTCGAGGAGGTCGGCGGTTTCGACGAGGATTTCGTCGTCGCATACAATGATGTCGATCTCTGCCTTAAAGTCCGTGCTGCGGGATATCTGATCGTCTATGACGCGTGGGCGGAGCTCTATCACTATGAATCGCTGTCCCGCGGTTCCGATGACATAAAGAAGAACCCGGAGAAGCACGAACGCCAGATGCGGGAGGCAAGAAAGCTTCGCGAGAGATGGAAGGATATCTTTGAGAACGGTGATCCTTACTTCAATCCGAATCTTGACTATGACACGTCCGACTATGTGCTTGTGGGAACGATGCCTCCTAACTATTCTGTCCTGCAGAAAGCCAGGAACGAGGTGACGAGCGATGATAAGAAATGACGGTTTTTTGATTAAAAACGACAGATTTTCACTGACAGAGAAAGATCTCTACGTCCTGCGGGGCCATCTGGCGCCGGGGACCGACCTTGAGGCTTTTCTCGACGGTGAGCCGTTCCCGCTTGAAGTGAAGAAGCTCACTCAGAATGTGGACGAGAGGTACGGCGGGAGCGAGTGCGTCGTAAATTTCCGGATCCCGGAAGATATAGACTTGCACAGAAAACTCAAGGTCTACGCCGTGAGGGATCAGGGCAGGAGACTGTGTTTCGAGATCTCCGCCGCGGATCTTGCCGTCAAGATGAACGGTATCAAGCTTTTTGTCGACGATTTTGCGGTCAATACAAAGGACGGATATCTCCGCCTTCAGGGCTGGGCAGTTTCCACAGAACCGGTGGAGATGGTCGTCCTGGATTCTCGGAAAAAGAAGATCAAATGCAATATCGAGCGCTATAAGAGGCTGGACGTAGCTGACCTCTTCGACGAGTACGAGATCGATCCGGTGTGCGGCTTTCACATTGAACTCCGGCCGATCCCGAAAAAGAAGATTTATGTAGCCCTTCGCTCCGGAGAGGCAAAGCTCATGCTTTCCTACCGCACGGACCCGGTCTCCGCTAAAGCCGACAAGTATATGAGACTGGGCAGAAAGGGAATCGAGTACTTTAAGTACCACGGTCTCAGACCTCTTGCGGAGAAGACCTACGACAAGCTCTTCAATCCGGCCATGAAGCCTGTGATCTACGCAGATTGGATAAAGAAGCACCTGCCGAGTGAGCGCGTTCTTGCAAAACAGAGGAAGGATGTGTTCGATCCGGCACCGCTCTTTTCCGTCGTTGTGCCGCTCTATAAGACACCGGAAGATTTTCTTGTGCAGCTGGTCGACTCGGTGAAAGCGCAGAGTTACGCGAACTGGGAGCTCATCCTGTCGGACGGCAGCGGTGAGGATACACCGCTAAGCGACGTGCTGGACAGGCTGGAAGCGTCCGATTCAAGGATACGGGCAGTTCGGAACAATAAGCAGCTTCGAATCGCGGAGAATACCAATGCGGCAATTGCCGCAGCCCGCGGAGACTATATCGCATTTGCCGACCACGATGATCTGCTCACCCCCAATGCGCTCTACGAGAACGCCGCAGCCATTCGCGAGAATCCGGCAGCAGAGCTCCTCTACAGCGATGAGGATAAAATCGGCATCGGCGAGAAGTATATGCAGCCGAACATGAAGCCTGATTTCGATCCGGATTTCCTGAGATCGGTCAACTATATCTGCCATCTGCTCGTCGTCAAAAAGAGTCTTATCGACAAGGTGGGCATGCTGGATCCGGCCTATGACGGAGCTCAGGATTATGATTTTGTTCTGAGATGTACAGAGGCTACCGATAACATCGTTCATATACCGAAGATCCTCTACCACTGGAGATTCTTTGAGGGGTCAACGGCAGCCAACCCGGAGAGCAAGACCTATGCTTTTGAAGCCGGAAGGCGCGCGATCGAAGCCCATTACAGCCGGCTCGGTCTTCCTGCCACTGTACTGATGGGAGAGTACCCGGGCATTTACAGGACAGTCTATCACTGGGAGGGAACACCCTGTGTCTCGATCCTCATCCCGAATAAGGACCATATCGATGACCTTGACAAGTGCTTGAAGAGTATCGATCGCGGTGTGCGCTATCCGAATCTTGAGATCATCATCATCGAGAATAATTCGACAGAGGAGGAGACGTTCCTCTATTACAGGGATCTCCTGGAAAGAGATGACCGCGTGACAG
>JAFRCB010000035.1 GCA_017404585.1 Lachnospiraceae bacterium | reverse complement strand
GGCTATGATCCTTATCTGTCGGTAGATGCAGCCTGGAGCCTTTCAAGAGCCACCCATATCACAAGGAATCTGGATGATATTTATGAACAGTGCGATTACATCACGATCCACGTACCTTGCAATGAGTCGACAAAGGGTATGATAAACGCAGAGGCCATCTCCAAGATGAAGGACGGAGTGCGTTTCCTCAATTTCGCGCGCGACGCGCTTGTCGATGAGAAGGCCATGGGTGAAGCTCTCGAGAGCGGGAAGGTCAGAGCATATGTGACAGATTTCGCCAATCCGCTTTCTGTCAAAATGAAAAACGCTGTCGTTCTTCCTCACCTGGGAGCGTCCACGGAAGAAGCCGAGGATAACTGCGCAGTCATGGCTGTCCGTGAGCTGCAGGATTATCTGGATAACGGTAATATAAAGAATTCCGTAAATTACCCGAGTGTCGATGCCGGCATCTGCCAAACGGTCGCGCGCGTCGCCATTCTGCACAGGAATATCCCGAATATGCTGTCTCAGATCACTGCTTTCTTCGGCAGGAACGGGCTCAATATCGATAATCTGGCTTCCAAGAGCCGCGGTGATTATGAATACACTCTGCTCGATATCACGGCCCCGATGCCGCACGATACGGTCGAGAGGCTCAAGGAGATAGACGGAGTCCTGAGAGTGCGAAGACTCCTGTATAAATGATGAAATAACAGTTGTTGGTTTTACAAGAAAGAAACGGTATGAGAGCAGAATTTTATGTGAGCGGATATGCTTCGGCAGAGGAAGAAGGAATTCATCGGTACCTGTTTGACACAGAGAAAAGAACTATTCGTGAGACGGCATCTGTCTCAGGCATCGAGAGTCCTTCCTATATGGCTGTTCATCCGAACGGCAGAGTGATCTATTCAGGGGAAAAACATGCCGGCGAAGCAGAGGTGGTGTGCTATGCCCTTCAGGGAATGGAGAAAGAACCGGTCGTGTGCGGAAAACTCCCGACCGGAGGTATCTCAGCCTGCCATATATCGCTCGATTCGGCATGCGAATATCTCTTTGCTGCCAATTATGCGACCGGAAGCATCGCTGTATTTGCACTTGACATTGACGGTATGCTTGTAGGACGCACAGATTTTGTTCAGCATAAGGGCTGCGGCATAGATCCTGTCAGGCAGGAGGGACCCCATTGCCATTTCATTTATTGTGACTGGGATGAAGTATATGTCTGTGATCTGGGTCTCGATACAGTGTTCATTTATGATTTCGACAGGGACAGCGGGAAACTCACCCCCACAGACAGGAACATAAGGACCTCGCCGGGTGACGGCCCAAGACATCTTGCTTCACATATGGCCTATCCGGATAAGCTCTATCTCATCACAGAAATGAAGAATGACGTGTATGTCCTCAATAAGAAAAATGACAGGTATGAAGTCATTCAAAAGATTTCATCGATCCCGAAGGACTGCACGGCAGAAAACACTGCGGCCGCTATTCGCTTCACTAAAGGCGGATCAAGGCTTCTTGTCTCGAACCGCGGCGATAACAGTATAGCAGTCTTCAATGTAAATCATGACGGCACTCTGAACGCTCCGGTCTTCAGTACCAGCGGCGGTGACTGTCCGAGGGATATAAATCTCATAGGCGGCCATTCGACCGGTGAGTATGTGATTTCCGCAAATCAAAATTCGGGCGACGTCGTAATTTACAGACTTGAAGATGACAATACACTGACAGATACAGGCATACATGTTCAAGCCGGGAAACCCACGTGCGTAGTACCGGCGGTACTGTAGATAATGTTGATTCTAAACAGATATAAGCAAAACTGGCGGAGTTATTCTCCGCCGTTTTCACGCAGCATTTGCAGACTACGGGGAGAGAATGTCTACAAGTAAGCATTTAGAAAAAATATGTATAATCGTGACGGCATTCGCAGTGCTGCTTACTATTGTTTTTATGAACGGAAAGCGCTTTGGCATCGAATCAATAAGCGGCGCGAACGGCTATGAAGACCGTCTTTTCGATACTTCTTACGTACATGAGATCGATATTGCGATGAACGATTTCGATGTGATGTGCGCCAAAGCCGATAAGACCTGGTACGACTGTGACGCGGTCATTGACGGTGAGAAGTTTTCCAATATTTCAATCAGGATAAAAGGTAATGCCGGGGAAGTTCAGTCTTTGGGGAGTAACAAATACAGTTTCAAAATCGGATTTGATCACAGAAACAGTATGGAGAGCTATCACGGGCTGAATAAGCTGGATCTCAATAATTCTTTCGGCGACTGCACGTTCATGAAAGATTTTCTTGTATATGAAGCAATGAAAGGTGCAGGGGTGCCGTCACCGCTCAGTTCATACGCGTTCCTGACGATAAACGGCATTGATGCAGGTCTTTATCTTGCGGTCGAGAGTGTTGATGACGCCTTTTTACTGAGGAACTTCGGCAAAAATTACGGAAATCTCTACAAACCCGAATGTGAAGAGACGGCTTATGAGAAAACGATCCTTTCCGTCGGCCGGGATCCGAAGGTGGATTCCGGTGACGTGGATATTGTCGGACGTTCCGATGAAAATACAGGCAGAGATGTATCATTTGACGATCCGATGGAACACATTGACCCGAGCGTGCTAAGTCCTTCTGATTCCTCTTCAGAGACGTCGGCCGGGACCGGGAACGCTGCAGCGCCGCGAGATGATGGAGCCGAAGCAGAAAGCGTGATTGCTTCCGGCGATGCTGAATCAGAAGCAGGCAGCTCCAGTGCTCCGGACGAGGCAGTCGAAATTCAGCAGGATGATTCAGGAAACAGGTCGGCAGGTATCCGGGATACGATCGCAATAGTTAAGCCAAATGATATCAAGCTGATCTATATCGACGATGATCCCGGCAGCTACCCGAACATATTTGACAATGCAAGTCAGAATGTGACCGGAAGAGACAGGTCGAAGCTCATCGAAGCGCTCAGGACTCTGAGTCTTGGCACCGATGTGAGTTCCGCGGTGGATATTGATGAAGTGACCGCCTACTTTGCGGTACATACTTTTGTTGTCAGCTGGAACAGTTACACAGGGGAGACTGCGGGCAATTATTATCTTTATGAGAATAGAGGACGCTTGTCCATGCTGCCCTGGGATTACAGTTCAGCCTTTGGAACATACAGGTCTGAGGATGCTGCCAGAATGGTCAATTACCCGATTGACACGCCGCTCCTACGGGGACTTTCCGGCCAACGTCCCATGTTCGACTGGATAATGAAGGATCAGAGATATGTTACTGCTTACCACACTGCCATGAGAGATCTTATTGACCGCTACAGCGGAGAGAATGACATTTCATTCAGGCTGAAGCAGATAGAGGCAATGCTGACCCCATACATTGAGAGAGATCAGAATAAATTTGCATCAGAGACTGCTTTCCACAAGGGCGTCGATACTCTGATTTCTTTCTGGCAGCTTCGAACAGAGAGTGTCAGAAGCCAGCTGACCGGGGAGATACCTTCGACATCCGAAGGTCAGGCTGAAGCGCCGGAGCAGCTTGTAGATGCATCTCAGATTGAACTTATTGACATGAAGTAACGGATTCTGACCCAAAATATGTGTTTTCAAGATGGTTAGTTTGTGCTATCATCTGTGTGTTGCGTTTTTGGATACTTTTTCAATCCCGCGCTCTTATCGCGCATGTGAGAATAAGAATATAAGGTGTTTACAATGTTCAGAAGACTTGAACGAAATGCGCCGTGCTGGTGCGGCAGCGGTAAAAAATACAAGAGCTGCCATTTGGCATTTGACGAAAAGATTATGCGGTATGAACGGATGGGACATATAGTGCCTTCCAGAAAGCTGATCAAGTCCGAAAAGGACATCGAGGGCATAAAAAAGAGCGCTGTCATCAATGTTGCGGTTCTCGATGAAATCGGTGATAAAATCCATGCGGGCATGTCAACACAGGAAATTGATGACATAGTCACATCCGTTACCGCGAAGATGGGCGGGATTCCCGCAGACCTGGGCTATCAGGGTTTCCCGAAAAGTGTGTGTACGTCAATTAACAGTGAAGTCTGCCACGGAATTCCTTCGGATGATATTATTCTGAAGGAAGGTGATATTATTAATGTCGACTGCTCGACAATTCTTAACGGCTATTTTTCCGATTCATCGCGCATGTATTGCATCGGCAGCGTGAATCCCGAGTGGAAGAGGCTTGTCGACGTCACAAAAGAGTGTGTGGAAGTGGGAATAAAACATGTTATTCCATGGACGTTCCTCGGCGATATGGGTGAGGCTGTTCACAGACATGCACTGGATAACGGTTACAGTATCGTGCGTGAGATTGGCGGACATGGCTGCGGCAACGAGTTCCATGAGGATCCGTTCGT
>JAFRCB010000316.1 GCA_017404585.1 Lachnospiraceae bacterium | reverse complement strand
GACCAGCGTGGGCTTCTGCTCCAATACGCCCTGCGCGTGGCCCTCGGTCACGGCGTCTACCACGTCGTGCATGTACCTGTTGCCCTTGCCGATGTACATGTCGTCGCGGATGCCGATGACGTCCGCCATGAAGGACACCATGTTCGCCGTCTCGCGCACCGTCTCACCGTGGGCGATCTGGCTCTTGCCCTCGTCCAGGTCCTGCACCTCCAGCCCCAGCAGGTTGCAGGCGGCGGCGAAGGAGAAGCGGGTGCGGGTGGAGTTGTCGCGGAATATGAGGATGCCGAGACCCGAATCGAAAACTTTTGTCGAGATGTTGCGGCAGCGAAGATCGCGCAGCGCATCGGCTACTGTCCACACGGCTTCAATCTCATCATCAGTTTTCTCCCATGTGAGGAAAAAGTCGTTCATGTACATGTTCTCTGTGTCGAGTTCCTTGAGCCTTGCGATCATTCCGTCAAAGTCTTTGATTGAATAATTCATCTGGTGCCTCCTCATTTGTTTTTATCGTATAAATCAGTTCGAGGTGCCACATCGTTAAGATGGTGACATTGTATGATGACTATAGTGGAGAACATCCGAAGATGTTCGCTATATGTTGACTATAATGGATCTGCTTTCTGCTCACTGCAGCGGAAAACACAGAAATTACTTTACTGCCTCTGGATTCTGCTCTACATATGTCATCGGAAGCGCGCAGAGGAGTGCCGCACATGTGACAAGATCCTGCTTGTAAGTGATCTCGTTCGGGGCGTGTGCCTGACTCTCGGCACCCGGGCCGAAGCCGACGCACGGGATGCCGTAGCGGCCCTGGATGGATACGCAGTTCGTGGAGAAGGTCCATTTGTCGACCAGCGGGCGATTTCTCTTGTCCATGGACTCCGGTGTGCCGATACGTTCTGTTCCGAAGAGTGCGTGGTGAGCGTCTGTGATAGCCTTTACGTGCGGCGCGGACTCGCTGTTGATCCACGTCGGGAAGTAGCACTCTGTCTCGTAGACCAGGTCTGTGTAGGATGGTCTGTCGTACATGTACATGGAAACTGTGACGTCGTCCTTGTATTTCCTGCATGCCGGAAGCTGGCGGATCTCCTCGAGGCAGGATTCGAATGTCTCACCGGCTGTCATACGACGGTCAATCGAAATAGAGCAGCTGTCAGCCACCGCGCAGCGGCTCGGAGATGTGAAATAAATCTGGGAGACTGTGCATGTGCCCCTGCCGAGGAAGCGGGCATCCTCATAATGTTCCGGATTGTACTTCGGGTTCAGCATCTTGATGAGACCTTTGATCTCCGTCTCGTCGGCGTCGTCGTTCTCATTGAGAGCTTTAACGTTGCAAATGACCTCCGCCATCTTCTCGATGGCATTACTCCCGCGGTCCGGAGCACTGCCGTGGCAGGAGATGCCGTGCATATCGACGCGGATCTCCATACGTCCTCTGTGTCCTCTGTAGATACCGCCGTCTGTCGGCTCTGTGGAGACGACAAATTCCGGAGTTACTCCGTCTTCTTTATGAATGAACTGCCAGCAGAGACCGTCACAGTCTTCCTCCTGAACTGTAGCGGTGACGAGAATCGTGACGTCATCCGGCAGGAGACCGAGTTCTTTCATGATCTTTGTGCCGTAGACAGCTGACGCGATACCGCCTTCCTGGTCGGAACCGCCGCGGCCGCCGATGAGAGTCTCGTTCTCGAATCCTTCATACGGGTCGAATTCCCAATTGTTTCTTAAGCCTACACCAACTGTATCGATATGGCCGTCAAAGGCGATTATCCTTGGTCCGTGTCCCATCCAACCGAGACAGTTGCCCTGAGCATCGATCTGCACATTATCAAAACCGACTTTTTCCATCTCCTCGGCAATTCTCTTTATGACAAGCTCTTCCTCACAGCTCTCGCTGGGAATCTTTATCATGTCACGGAGAAATGCGGTCATATCTTCCTGATAGCTCTGTGCTGCCTCTAAAATTTTGCTGTAATCCATTTTGACCTCCACTATTATTCATGGTGTTAGCTGCTGCTTGGGTGAGAGAAACTCCCACCTTAAGGTTGGTGAGTTACATCCGGGTGAGAGAAACCAACCGCCTTAGGTTGGCGGGATATTCAAAGGAGACTCTCACCGCTGGTTCTGTGTTTTCTAAATATTGTACCGGCTGTAATCCGGCAAATTACTTGTTGATATTGACGTAGGAGTAAAGCGTGTACTTCGAGATGCCGAAGAACTTTGAGACTTTATCCCCCGATTTTGTGATCAGGAAAGCACCGGAATCGTTCAGGAACTGGATGGCTTTGATCTTGTCCTCTTTTGTCATATAGGCTACCGGAACACCGACAAGCTCCACGCTCTGAGCGATGAGTTCGTCGAGAAGCTGGTTGACATCCATTGGGATGGGGGTGGGCTGGTCGGCATCTGCATCCTCACCGGTAGTCGTGAGACTTTTTATGGTGCTCTCCAGGGCAAGCAGGTTTGTTATATCGTAGTTGATGGCAAGTACGTATCGGGGTCTTTTATCTTCTCCCTTAATGAAAATTGTCGTGGATTTCAGGATCCTGCCGCTATCGGTCCTTGTGAGGTATGCATATTGGTCTTCCAGATCATCCGGATTTTTCTGGATGGCTTCGATGACGACGTTCGATGGACTGCCGCCGAGTTTTCTGCCGGTAACGTGACCGTTCTCTATGTGGACGATGGAATTATCAATATGTTCTTCAGATAGGTCGTGGATAACGATTTCACAATTGCTCCCGAACTGTTCGGCAAGACCCCGGGCTAACTGTTTCAGAGTGGTGAATGTCAGATCTTCCAAGGGTCACTCCTTTCTTTTCTCTCAAATTTTCCGCCTGCCGGCAATGATTTTCTACTCCGGCCGGAAAAGGAAGAAAATTTTCGCTTCTTATTATTATAATAATCATATCATACATGAGGATTATTACAAGCTGTAGACTAAAAATAATTTTTTAACTCTAAAAATTTGTGGATGGCTGTTGCTAAAATATAGCACAAATGATAGAATTTTTATAAGAATGCCATGACAAATGTCTGACAGCATAAGCGTGATTCGATGATTTGTTATAATGCTTGAGGGTGAGTTGCATTTGCAAATATCAGCGTCTGCTGACTCCAATCTCATCTCAGGCGCAAGGAGCGATGCTTTATGCTGCATGGCAAGGAGAAACAGCACATTCAGAGTTCAGGAGGAGAAAAATGATCAATCTTAAGATTAACGAACAGGGACTCAAACATAATATCGCGCGAGCCAGAGAGAACAACATTATCATTCCGACGATTGCACAGATGAAGAATCCGGAGCTGATTCCGGATGCAATCAAGGAACAGCTGAAGGGGGTCGGCCTCTGGGATGTCAATCCGCTGAACCTCTATCGAATTACATGGAAGAAGGAGCAGAAGGAGAGCGGTGGTCTCTTCCACGGCCCGAACTATATTGTTCTTCCGTCAGAGCTCACGGGTGTGAAGGCAAAGATTATCTGCATGATAGGCAAATGGTTCCCGACCGGCTGCCACAAAGTCGGCGCCTCCTTCGGATGCCTTGCGCCGCGCCTTGTCACCGGTCAGTTCGATTCTGATTATCACAAGGCAGTATGGCCGTCCACAGGCAATTACTGCCGCGGCGGCGCATTCAACTCCAAGCTTCTTGACTGCTACTCGGTCGCTATCCTTCCGCAGGGCATGAGCCGCGAGCGCTTTGACTGGCTTAAGACCATCGCCAGCGAGATCATTGCGACGCCGGGTTCCGAGTCCAACGTCAAGGAGATTTTTGACAAGACCCATGAGCTGTCCCAGCAGCCGGAATGCATGATCTTCAACCAGTTCGAGCAGATGGGCAACTATATGTGGCATTATAATGTAACAGGCAACGCGATTGCGGATGCATTTGAGGAGATGAAGAGCGACGGCATGAGACTGGCAGGCGTCATCTTTACATCCGGCTCAGCGGGAACGATGGCTGCGGGCGACCGCATCAAAGACCTGTATCCGACAGCCAAAGTCGGTGTCGGTGAAGCTCTCCAGTGCCCGACTCTTCTTGACAACGGTTTCGGCGCTCACCGCATCGAGGGTATCGGCGACAAGCATGTACCGTGGATCCACAATGTAAAGAATACAGATCTGGTCGTCGACATCGATGATGAGGATTCCCAGAAGCTTCTCCGCCTCTTCAATGAGCCGGTCGGCCGCGACTATCTTAAAGAGCAGGGCGTAGATCCGGCACTCGTCGATCTTCTCGGATACTTCGGTATTTCCGGTATTGCAAATATGCTCTGCGCCATCAAGATGGCCAAGTACTATGAGCTGACAGAGAATGACGTCATCGGCACGGTCATGACAGATTCAGCGGATATGTATCAGTCCAGAATCAAGGAGCTTCAGGATGAGGACGGCGAGTATACGCACGAGAAGGCAGCGCTCGACTACCATGTACATATTCTCGGTGAGAAGACAGACAATATGATCGAGCTTCGCTACACAGACAGGAAGCGTGTCCACAATCTCAAGTATTACACATGGGTCGAGCAGCAGGGCAAGACCTCCGAGGAGCTCAATGATCTGTGGTATGATACAGAGAATACCTGGGATTCTGTCAAGAAGGATGCTGACAGGGTCGACGAGCTGATCAATGCGTTCAATGAGGAGACAGGGCTGCTGAAGAAGCTTTGATTTTCACTCATATGTGTTGTCAGTTGCTTTTGCTAAAAATTTGAATTTCGAATGCAGCTAAAGGACCGGATTAATATGGACCTGGCTGCCTTTCAATTAAATGCCTCCGGCGGATCGCAGCCGCGCAATGATGAAGGTGCTTCGCACTTTGCGCGGCGCGGCAAGAACGTCGAGGCGTTCTTGATAGAAAATATCAGAAAACAAAACTGTCTTAATACATAAAAAACAGAGCAGGTGCAAATATTATGAAGAACGTTATCGGCGCAAAGTGTACGATTTGTGGAAAGATGATCGAAGCGACGCCCGATATCACAGTATGCCCGAGCTGCGGCGGCATCATGGATATCGAGTACGACTATGAATATATAAAATCGAAACTGACACCATATGGGCTTATGGACCGTGAGGACCGGACCATGTGGAGATACATGGAGTTCCTGCCGGTAGAAGGCAGGGGGAAGCTTCCCAAGCTGCGTGTCGGCATGTCACCGTTCTATAAGGCTGACCGCTTGGCGGATACTCTCGGAATCAAGACTCTCTATATTAAGGATGACGGCATCAATCCGACAGCTTCCCTGAAGGACCGGGCTTCTGCGATGGCGGTCGTCAAGGCGGAGGAAGCCGGCAAGAATATCATCGCATGTTCATCCACAGGCAACGCTGCCAGCTCTCTTGCGGGAAATGCCGCGGCGGCAGGCATGAAGACATATATCTTTGTGCCGGAGCGCGCACCCAAGGGGAAGGTAGCCCAGCTCATGATGTTCGGAGCGACCGTTATCTCTGTAAAAGGAACCTATGAGGACACATTCCGTCTGTCAGCGGAAGCTATTGACCGCTGGGGCTGGTATAACAGGAACGCGGCAATCAACCCGTATCTCATGGAAGGCAAGAAGACTGTCGCTCTTGAGATTGCTGAACAGCTGAAATTCAAGATGACAGACTATGTAGCTATTTCCGTAGGCGACGGATGCACAATCGCAGGTCTCTGGAAGGGCTTTAAGGACATGTATGCGGCCGGTTTCATCGACAGACTGCCCCGCATTATCAGTGTCCAGGCTTCAGGGTGCTGCCCGATCAACACGGCGGCAGCTGCGGGAACAGAAGAGTGGTCTCCGCAGCCGGAGAATACGATTGCTGATTCAATCGCGGTCGGTGTACCGAGAAATCCGATCAAGGCCATCAGGGCAATCCGCGAATCGAACGGTGTCTGTGTAAATGTATCTGACGAAGAGATCCTTGCGGCAATGAGGCTGCTCGGGCGGACTCAGGGAGTATTTGCAGAACCTGCAGGAGCGACGGGAACAGCGGGCATCAAGAAAGCCATCGAGCTCGGACTCATAGAGAAAGATGCTTCGGTCGTCAGCGTTGTCACCGGCAACGGCCTAAAAGACGTCAATAACGCGATCAAGGCAGCCGGGGAGCCGATCTGTATACCGCCGGAGATGGATCTGCTGCTTAAGGAGCTTCCGGAGCTGGCTTGATTTGCATGATGCTATACTTTGGGGCAGCTGTTTTAACCAATTTTTGTAAAAATATAGTATTGCGATATTACAATATCGAAAATTTTTCAGATTTAACGTGACAAAGCGTAGCGGTGTGACCTATAATATGTGCTTGACAGCATAAGCTGGTCAATTAGAGGAGGCACATATTATGATTGAAGGTAGAATTTACAATTTCTCCGCAGGTCCGTCCATCCTTCCGGAAGAGGTCCTGCTCAAAGCACAGGCAGAACTCCTGAACTGCGAAGGCTCCGGCATGTCCGTTCTTGAGATGAGTCACAGATCCAAGGTGTTCGATGATATCATCAAGGCTGCTGAAGCCAATATGAGAAAGATCATGAACATCCCGGACAACTACAAGGTCCTGTTTTTGCAGGGCGGCGCGAGCGGTGTATTTGCATCTCTTCCGATGAATCTGGGAAATAAGAATAAAGTCGCTGATTACATTGTTTCCGGAAATTTCTCCGGAGGCGCGCTGAAGGAAGCTAAAAAATATCTCGACGCAAGAGAAATTGCGACAACTAAAGACGTAAACTTTACACGCATTCCGCGTCAGGATGAGCTGAAGTTGAGCCCGGACGCTGATTATGTACATGTGTGCTGGAACAACACGATTTTCGGCACAAAGTTCCAGTATATTCCGGACACGGGTGATGTTCCGCTTGTAGCTGATATGTCTTCAAGCATTCTCTCCGAGCCGGTGGATGTCTCCAGGTTCGGCATGATCTACGCAGGTGTCCAGAAGAACATGGCTCCGGCAGGTATGGCGATCGTTATCGTCCGCGAGGATCTGATCGGCAACGCGATGCCGATCACTCCGAAGATCTGGGATTACAAGATCATGGCTGACAAAGAGTCCATGTTGAACACACCTCCCTGCTTCCCGATTTATTTCGTGAAGCTTGTCACGGATTATCTGATGGAGCAGGGCGGTCTTGCCGAGATGCAGAGGCGCAATGAGGAGAAGGCCGGGATCCTGTACGACTATCTTGACTCTCAGGATTTCTTCAAGGCGGCAGCTGCTAGGGAAGACCGTTCCATCATGAACGTCACTTTCCGCACGGGGGACGATGCGCTCGATGCAGAATTCGTCAAAGGTCAGGCAGCTCATGGATTCTCAAACCTCAAGGGACACAGAGTTACCGGCGGCATGCGTGCATCCATCTACAATGCGATGCCGAAGGAAGGCGTAATCGCGCTTGTTGAGTATATGAAGGAGTTTGCGGCTGAGCATCAGAAGTAAGGTGTGTCATAAGGAGGCAGACATGGCAGTATTCAGACCGTTTACAGCAGTACGGCCCAATGAGCAGGTCGCTGATAAGGTCGCCGCACTTCCGTACGACGTTATGAACAGCGCTGAAGCCAGGGAGATGGTGAAAGACGATCCTTTTTCATTCCTGCATGTGGATAAGGCGGAGGTGGATCTTGAGCCGTCTATAGATATTTACGATGCTGCTGTCTATGCAAAAGCCGCGGAGAATCTTCAGAAGATGCTCGATGACGGCGTGAACATTCGGGATGACAAACCTGCGTATTTCATTTACAGACAGATCATGAACGGGCGCGCTCAGGCCGGTATTGTCGGGTGTGCCTCGATTGATGATTACCAAAATAATATCATCAAGAAACATGAGCTGACGAGAGCCGACAAGGAGGAGGACCGTGTAAGGCACGTTGATACATGCAATGCCAATACGGGACCTATTTTCCTGACTTTCCGTGACAATGGGTTTATCGGTCAGTTTTCAGCTGACTGGATGGCTTCCCACGACCCGATTTATGACTTTGTGGCTGTGGACGGCATTACCCACACTGTCTGGAAAATCGATGACATCGATACCATTAGTGAGCTTGAGAAGTACTTTGAGACTGTTCCTGCTTTCTATATCGCTGACGGCCATCACCGCTCAGCTTCTGCGGTCCGCGTAGGCCTCATGAGAAGAGCGGAGCATCCGGACTATGACGGCACGGAGGAATTCAATTTCTTCCTCTCTGTTCTGTTCCCGAGTGATGTTCTTCACATATATGACTACAACCGCGTAGTGCATGATTTGAATGGTCTCACTGAGGAAGAGTTCTTTTCTAAAGTCAATGTTTCATTTGATATTGCCCCTATGGCAGAAATGCCTGCGGACAAGGCCAAAGATGCTGAATTTCTCGAGCAGTATCGCCCGGCTAAGAAGCATGATGTATCCATGTATATCTCAGGCAGGTGGTACAAGCTGACCGCCAAAGCCGGGACATTCGACGAGAATGATCCGGTCTCGCGCCTGGATGTATCCATCCTCCAGAAGAATCTTCTGACACCGGTGCTTGCGATCGGCGATCCGCGCACGGACAGCCGGATTTCTTTCATCGGCGGGATCCGAGGACTAAAGGAGCTTGTGAAGCTGGTGGACGGCGGGTGTGCGGTGGCATTTGCCATGTATCCGACGACGCTCGACGATCTTATGGATATCGCGGATGCAGGCGCAATCATGCCGCCGAAGTCAACGTGGTTCGAGCCGAAGCTCAGGAGCGGGTTGTTTGTGCACTATCTTGATTGATTGTTTAGAATTTCAGTTAACAACTTATTAATCTAATCTGTTTTAATTTCAATAGGCAGCTATTTACCTGATTTAATTGGTAGATGGCTGCTTTTATTTTTTGGTTTATCATCGGTTTTAAGGCGGATGCAGCTCTAATCAAATATGTAAACAAGTTTCTATGATGACATAAAAGATTTGATGTGATATAGTATAATTGATGAAATTTAATCATAAGTCATCGGTATTTTTGTAAAAAACTACTGTAATTTGCGACGAAATCAGACAGGTGAACAAGCGAGCGGCCAATGCCGGCCGGGCAGACTGGAGCCCGGAGAAAGGACGTGATTATGTATCTGGTAGGAAATGGAATCGTATTTACAAGAGACAATGAGTGTCCTGAAATTCGTGACGGCGCCGTCGTCATAGAAGGGACAAAAATTAAAGCGATCGGAACACTTGCGGACATGAAAGCCGCGTATCCGGAGGCTGAATTCGTTGATGCCCACGGCGGTGTCATCATGCCGGCATTCATCAACATGCATGAGCATATCTACAGCGCCATGGCGAGAGGTTTCTCCATCAAGGGCTATAATCCGAAAGGCTTCCTCGATATACTTGACGGTCAGTGGTGGACCATCGACCGCCATCTGACACTGGAGCAGACAAAATACAGCGCTTACGACACATATATTCAGTCCATCAAATGCGGCGTCACCACCGTATTCGACCACCACGCAAGTTTCGGTCACATCCGTGACTCCCTTTTCAAGATCGGTGAGGCGGCAAAAGACCTCGGCATCCGCACCTGCCTCTGCTATGAAATCTCCGACAGAGACGGAATGGACAAGGCGAAAGAGTCTGTGGACGAGAACGCGGCCTGGGCAAAATACGCGCTGGCGGATGATTCAGACATGATCGCCGGCATGATGGGAATGCATGCGCAGTTCACGATTTCCGATCAGACATTTGATTACGCTGCCTCCGTGAAGCCGGACGGCATCGGCTATCACATTCACGTCGCTGAGGGCATCGAGGACCTTCACGACTGTCTGAAGAAATATGGCAAGCGGATCATCGACCGTCTCTATGATCATGACATCCTCGGTCCGAAGACTCTGCTCGGCCACTGCATCTATGTCAATGAGCACGAGATGCAGCTCATAAAAGACACCGATACAATGATCGTCCACAATCCCGAATCGAACATGGGCAACGCATGCGGATGCCCGCCGACCATGGAGCAGGTGCATCACGGCATACTGACGGGTCTCGGAACCGACGGATATACGCACGACATGATCGAGTCCTTTAAGGTTGCAAATGTTCTCCACAAGCACAGCCTCTGCGATCCCAACGCAGCGTGGGGTGAGATTCCGCAAATGCTGTTCTATAACAATCCGAAGATGGCCAACCGTTACTTCAAGAGCGAGCTCGGCGTGCTGAAAGAGGGTGCTGCGGCTGACGTCATCGTCATGAAGTATACTCCGCCGACACGTCTCGGGGCTGATAATCTTAATGGCCATATCCTCTTCGGTATGATGGGACATGACTGCGAGACGACGATCTGCAACGGCAAGATCCTCATGCAGAACTTCGAACTTAAGACCTGTGACGAGGAGAAGATCTACGCTGAGTGCCGCGCTGAGGCCGATAAGCTTCATTTCAGTATTAACTGATAATTTAAAAATATTAAAACAGGCTGCAGGGATGACTTGAAAAAGTCAGAGGAAACAGGATAGAGAATAATAGTCAGAGACTAAAAAAATAAGGTAGAGATAAACAAAAGAAGAGGTGACAAACTATGAGTGATATTATGAAATGTATGTCATTTGAACAGCTTCTTTACTGGGTAAGAAGTGAGCATGATGCACATGGCAGTGTGTTCGGTGTGCGCCGTCCTTTCACAGCGAACCCGGCTGACACGCAGGAAATCTTCGGACGTCCGCTTGAGACCGTCATCGGTCCGGCAGCCGGCCCGAACTCCCAGCTGTCGCAGACCATCGTTGCATCCTATTATGCCGGAGCACGATTCTTCGAACTGAAGACCGTCCAGAAGATGGATGGCCGTGAACTTGCCGCCTGTGTGAATAAGCCCTGCATCAAGGCCGATGATGAGGGCTACAACTGCGAATGGTCCACAGAACTCACGGTGCCGGAAGCTCAGCACGAGTACATCAACGCCTGGGTCATGCTGAACTTTATTGCCAAGGAGTATGGTCTCGGCAGCCAGGACGGCTTCCAGTTCAATATATCCGTCGGTTATGACCTGGCCGGCATTAAGACTCCCAAGATCGACACCTTCATCAACAAAATGATGGAGGCAAAGGATACGGAGGAATTCAAGCACGCAATCTCCGTCCTGCGCGACAATCTCGGTGATTTCAAGAACTTCACGGAGGCTGATCTCGACGCGATCCGCTCTGACATCGTGAACGACGCGACAATCTCCACTCTTCACGGATGTCCGCCGCATGAGATCGAGGCCATCGCTACCTACCTCATCAACGAGAAAGGCCTCAACACATTTATCAAATGCAATCCGACCCTGCTCGGGTATGAATTTGCAAGAAGCACCATGGACGCCATGGGATATGACTACCTGGTATTCGGCAGGTTCCACTTCGACGACGACCTGCAGTATGTCGATGCGATCCCGATGCTGAAGAGACTTATGGCTCTGTGCGATGAAAAGGGACTTGCCTTCGGCGTCAAGATCACGAACACATTCCCGGTCGACGTCACCCGCGGCGAGCTGCCGAGCAATGAAATGTACATGTCAGGCCGCTCCCTGTACGCTCTTTCTATCAACTTGGCAGCAAAGCTGTCCAGAGACCTCGAGGGCAAGCTGCGCATTTCCTACTCCGGCGGCGCGGATTACTTCAATATCGACAAGATCGTCGAGACAGGCATCTGGCCGGTAACTGTAGCTACAACACTTTTGAAGACCGGCGGCTATCAGAGATTTACGCAGATGGCGGAGAAGCTTTCGGGGGTCGTGCGGCCATTTGCAGGAATCGATGTTGAGAAGCTGAATGCGCTGGCCGAGTCGGCATTGACTGACGTTCATCATGTGAAGCCGGCAAAGCCGCTTCCGAACAGAAAGACGGATGAGAAGGTCCCGCTGCTCAACTGCTTCTTTGCACCGTGTACCGCTCACTGCCCGATCCATCAGGACGTATCTTCCTACATGGCATACGCGGAGAAGGGCGATTTCGATGCCGCGATGAAGGTCGTGCTCGACACGAACGCGCTGCCGTTCATGACAGGAAACCTCTGCGCGCACCCGTGCCAGAATGCATGTACAAGAAACTTCTATGAGACCCAGGTGAATATCCGCAATACCAAGCTGACGATCGCCCGCGCGGGAATCGACAAGGCGCTTTCTGAGCTGAAGGCTAAGGAACCGTGCGGAATCAAGGCCGCTGTGATCGGCGGCGGTCCGGCAGGTATGGCGACAGCATATTTCCTTGCAAGGGAAGGCGCGGATGTTACCATATTCGAGAAGAACGAGAAGCTCGGCGGCGTGCCGCGCTATGTGATCCCGAATTTCAGAATAGCTGAGGCGGAGATCGAGAAAGATATCGACCTTCTGAGAAATCTCGGCGTCAAGTTCGAAACGGGCCGCGCAGTCACTGTGCAGGAGGTCAAGGATCTCGGATTTGAGACAATTATTGTTGCGATCGGCGCTCCGGGTGAAGGCCGCATGAAGATCGACGGAATCACGCCGAAGAATGCGCTTGCGTTCCTCGCTGAATTCAACGCGACAGACGGAAATGTCGATATCGGAAAGAACGTTGTCGTTGTCGGCGGCGGAAATACGGCTATGGATACAGCCAGAGCCGCACTTAAGAACAGCGGCGTCGAAAAGGTATCGCTTGTTTACAGACGTACGAAGCGCTATATGCCCGCAGATGAGGAGGAACTCCTTGAAGCGGTAGAGGACGGTGTGGAGTTCAGAGAACTCACGAATCCGATCTCTTATAAAGACGGAATGCTGACCTGCGCGGTCATGCAGCTAGGCAGCATGGATGAGAGCGGCCGCGCTTCCGTTACCGAGACGGACGAGAGAGTGGAGATTCCGGCAGATACAGTTATCATTGCGGTTGGCGAGAGATGCGATAAGAACTGGTATGATGCAAATGCCATCAACACCGACGCCAAGGGCCGCCCGCTCGTCGATGATAATCTTCAGTCCTCGGTACCCGGCGTATACATCGTCGGTGACGGTCTCTACGGTCCTTCGATCATCGTCAAGGCGGAGGCCAATGCTCGAAAGGCAGCAGACGCGATTCTCGGCAAAGCTGAGGGAGAGAGGCGCGAGGCAGAAGCTGACATTTGCGCAGAAGCACTTTACGCGAAGAAGGGAATTCTGGCTGAGGCCTGTGACAAGATGAATGACAACGCGCGCTGCATGCACTGCAACGTAATCTGTGAGAACTGCTTCGACGTATGCCCCAACAGAGCTAACATCGAAGTCAAGGTCCCAGGATGGGATATCCCGCAGATCGTTCACGTCGATTATATGTGCAACGAGTGCGGAAACTGCGCGACATTCTGTCCGTACGCGAGCAAGCCGTATAAGGAGAAATTTACACTCTTTGCAAATGAAGCCGACATGGCCGATTCCACCAACGACGGATTTGTTGTGCTCGACATCACAAAGAAGAAGTATAAAGTCCGCTTCCTGGGAACAGAGAGCGTCATCACAGCAGACAATCCGGGCAGCGTTCCGGGTGGAATCGTGGAGCTTATGAATGCGGTCATGTACGGACATTGGTATATGCTGCTGAGAAAGTGATCAGGTTTCCTGACAGGATATGACAACAGCCACGCCGGGTGGAATTTCCTCCTCGCAGGTGACTGAGTAAAGGTGATATGAATGAAAACGGCGGCAGGTGGATGCGGATCCACCTGCTGTCTGAATGCAGGCAGAAAAGAGGAACAGCAATGGGAAAAACATGTTTAAAAGGCGGAATCATTGTCTCAGGCTCAGGGACACGGATCGCAGATCTCCTGATCGAGGATGAGAAAATCGTCAGGGTGGACACGGACATCAGCGACCCGGATGCAGAGGAGATCGACTGCACAGGCAAGTATATCTTCCCCGGATTCATTGACGCCCACACACATTTTAACCTTCATGTCGCGGGCACGGTCACATCCGACAATTTTGAGACCGGGACAGCGGCGGCGATTGCAGGCGGAACGACTTTTGTTATCGACTTCGGAACCCAGTACCATGGGGAGACGCTGAAGGAGGGGCTTCAGAACTGGCATGATATGGCCAATGAGAACGGACCGAATTCCTGTGACTACAGCTATCACATGTCGATCTCCGAATGGAATCCAAAAGTGCGGGACGAAGTTGATGACATGATGGAGGCGGGCATCACGACCTTCAAGATTTACATGACCTATCCGGCCATGATGCTTAATGACGGCGAGATCTACGAGGTTCTGAAGAAGCTGAAGGAAGTCCACTCCTTCACCGGCTGCCACTGCGAGAATGCGCCTGTCATCGATGCCCTTATCAAGGAGCAGAAGGAGCTCGGAAACTTCGGACCGTCCGCCCATCCACGCTCACGTCCGGACACAATGGAAGCGGAGGCTGTTCACAGGCTCATGGTCATCGCGAAAGAGGCCGACGCGCCTGTCATGGTCGTCCACACCACGAACGAAAAGGCCCTGAATGAGATCATCCGCGCGAGGGCGGAGGGGGTAACTGCCTACTCGGAAACATGCCCGCAGTACCTGTTCCTTGATAAGAGCCTGTATGATTTGCCGAATTTTGAGGGTGCAAAATATATATGCGCGCCGCCGCTTCGAACAAAACATGATCAGGAAGTGCTTTGGAATGCGATAAAAAGTGGTATAATAGATACCGTCTGCACAGACCACTGCGATTTTACGCTCGAGCAGAGGAAGCTAGGCATAGATGATTTCACGAAAATTCCCGGAGGACTCCCGGGAGTTGAGACCCGCGGCGACCTGATGTTCTCAGAGGGTGTCGGAAAAGGGAGAATTTCCCCGGAGTGCCTCTGCCGCGTGCTGTCCGAGAATCAGGCAAAACTGTACGGAGTATATCCGACAAAAGGGGCACTGCTTCCCGGCAGTGATGCCGATATCGCAGTCATAGATCCGACAAGGATGAAGATCATTACCGCAGCTGACTGGGTCACGAACTGTGACAACACGCCCTATGAGGGAATGAAACTCAGGGGCTGCGTTGAGAAGGTCTTCCTTCGCGGGAATCTCTGTGTGGATGACGGACGCCTTATCCGAAGAGGACTCGGAAGATTTGTAAAAAGAGGCGTGCCAAACTATACACATGTGGAAGGAAAATAATGATTATGAGACCAATCGTAGTAAGAGGCGGCGGAGATATTGCAACGGGGACAGTTTTGGCGCTTTCCAAAGCCGGCTATCCCGTGATCATTCTGGAGTGTGCCAGACCTACGGCAATCAGGCGCAACGTAGCTTTCTGTGACGCAATCTATGAGAGGGACAGATGGTACGGCGAAGGCACGAAAACTGTCGAGGGTGTGACATGCACGCTGACAAGCAATATTGATGACGCAATGCGGAGGGCTCAGCCGGGCAGGCCGATGATTCTCATCGATCCGGAAGCCAAGTCACTTTCCCGTCTGAAACCGGATGTTCTCATAGACGCGATACTTGCCAAAAAGAACCTGGGAACGACAATAGACATGGCGCCCCTGACAATTGCGCTCGGACCGGGCTTTACGGCCGGTGTCGATGTGCGCTGCGTCATTGAAACTATGCGGGGCCACGATCTCGGAAGGATTTTATATACGGGAAGTGCCGAGGAAGATACCGGGATTCCGGGCAACATTGCAGGTTACGGAAGGGAGCGCGTCATTCATGCTCCTGCATCGGGAACGCTTGAACTCATCTGCGGAATCGGTGAAATTGTCGAGAAAGGAAAAATCATTGCTGTGATCGGAACCGGAAAGACCCGCGTCAAGGTCCCGGCAACAATTCCGGGCGTGATTCGCGGCATTCTTCCGGACAATTTTGAGGTCACAGAAGGACTCAAGATGGCTGACATCGATCCGCGAATCGACGAAGTCGAAAACTGCAGCAAGGTCTCCGATAAGGCTCGCTGTCTCGGCGGCAGTGTGCTCCAGCTCGTCGTAGCTTACGAGAAGGGGATGCTGAAATAATAAAGATGTTCGTAAGATTATGGAGGGCTGAAGACCGATCTTAAGAGGAGAGGTCTGTCGGCCTTCTTTACTGTGTGCCGCTTTGTAAAGAGCCGGGTTTTAGAACAAATGACAGGTGATATGAATAGATGCTCTATTGAAAAACTAATTGAGACAAGTTTCAACTCTGATCGAAAAGTTATTGCTTTCTGCGGAGCAGGGGGAAAGACTTCGGCGATACATGCCATTAGAGACTATTATCTCGCAAGATACAGGAAAGTCCTTGTTTCTACGACGACACATATGTTCCTTGAGGATGGATGTGTATCAAATGTGAAGGACATTATTGAAAAATTGAATAGGGACGGATATGCGTTCGCCGGAGTTCCTGTGAAAGTCGACAAAGCGGGTACCCGGACTACGGAGCCCCACCGGCGGATAAAAATCTCAGCGATTCCGGACGGTGATCGCCTCTTTGCCGAGAAATATGCGGATGTCACTCTTATTGAGGCAGATGGCGCGAGATGCCTCCCATTCAAAGTGCCAAAGCCATGGGAGCCTGTCATTCCGGAAGAAACAACAGATATTGTACTTGTGATGGG